>JAUWUS010000104.1 GCA_030617815.1 Gammaproteobacteria bacterium | reverse complement strand
GACGAATAACACGAGCACGAATTCTGAGAAACTAAATAACGGCGTCTAAAGCCAACTCAAAATACTCATGTGCTGAATGCACATTCCGCTTTTTCGTCGACTTTTTCCTTGTTCTATAACTTCTCAGCATCCATGCCATTTAGCTTCAATTAATCCAAAACGTGTGAGACTAAGCCATCTGCTAACTTAGGTTCAAACCAGGTTGATTTAGGTGGCATCACTTCATTAGCATCAGCAACATCCATTAACTGCGACAAACTTGTTGGATATATCGCGAAAGCTACTTGCATTTCACCGGAGTTCACGCGTTTTTCCAGCTCTTGCAAACCACGAATACCGCCAACAAAATCAATTCGTTTATCACGGCGTGGATCACTCACACCTAACAAAGGTTCAATCAGGTCGTTTTGTAATAAACTGATATCCTGCGAAGCTACCGGATCATTTTCAGGAATAAGATCAGATTTAACTTGTAACTTATACCACTGACCTTTTAGATACATTGAAAATTCGGTTCTTTTTTGCGGTTTATAAACAGTGCTTACTGCTTCAACTGAAAAACTGTTTTTAATTTTTGTTAAAAATTCATCTTCTGACAAACCATTAAGATCTTTAATCACCCTGTTATAATCCAGAATTTGCATTTGATTATCAGGAAAAATCACCGATAAAAAATAATCATGCGCGGCGTTTCCTGATTTGTCTTTTCCTTTATTACGTTCTGCTGCAATACGTGAAGCAGAGGCAGAGCGATGGTGACCATCTGCGATATACAAACATTCCATCGCATCAAATGTTGTTGTTAAGGTATTAATATCCTCATCATCCGATACCAGCCAAATAGTGTGTTTCACCCCATCATCTGCGGTTAAATCGTAGGTTGGTGTTGTTTGAGAAACTTTATTGGTGATGGACTCAATAATTTTATTATTTCGATAAGTTAAAAATACAGGTCCGGTTTGCGCATTAAGTGCATCTATCTGGCGCACCCTGTCATCTTCTTTATCGGGTCGCGTATATTCATGTTTGCGTATTCGATTAGTATCGTAATCCGCAACAGATGCAGACACCACTAAACCGGTTTGCTGATGCTCGCCCATAACTAAACGATAAACATAATAATAAGGTTTATCATCGCGCATTAATATTTTATCCGACACCAGTTTTTGTAAGTTCTCAGCACCTTTTTTATAAACTTCAGCAGCATAAGGATCCGTACCTTCTGGTAAATCAATTTCAGGTTTAGAGATATGTAAAAAACTCAAGGGGTGACCTTTAACTCGTTCACGTGCCTCCGCTGTATTAAGTACATCATAAGGTGGGGCTACAACATCACTGGCATGTTCAATAACGGGACGCAAACCACGAAAGGGCTGGATTAACGGCATAGATCTTTATCCTTTTTTTAATTTTTATTTTGTAAATTTAATTGTTTTTGAATAACATGAATTCGTTTATTTAATGGTGGATGGCTACTAAAAATATTTTTAATACTTCCCAGGTCACCCACTAGTCCTTCTAACACTGAAGAAGTAATACCAAACGCCGTTATCTGTTTTAAAAACAGGGGATGCTGTCTATCCGCAGACAAACGTTGTAAGGCCAGAATCATTTTTTCTCCACCATTAAGTAGAGCACTTGTTTTATCCGCAGAAAATTCTCGATGACGACTAAACCACATAACAATAAAATGAGGAAATAAACCCATTAACAACATACAAAACCAATACACAGCAAGATATGCAACACCACCTTGACTACGGCGACGAAAAATAAATGAATCAATCAGCAAACCAAATAACCTAGCGGGTAATTCTGTCAGGCTAACAACGATACCTCGCGCCAACGCCAATGAAACCATATCCCCATTTTCGATATGAGCCAATTCATGACCAATAACTGCTTCAAGTTCATCTTGATCCAGAGTTTCAAGCAAACCACTGCTTACCGCAAACATGGCATGCCTCTGCCCCCAGCCTGCAGTAAAAGCATTTAAGCCTGAGGCATAAAAAACACCAATTTGCGGCATCACAATACCCAGTTGACGAGACTGCCGTTCAACCGAAGTAAAAAGCCATTTTTCTAAATAAGTCGATGGTTGCTTAACCAGTGTGACACCCAGCATAAAACGCGAAATTATCTCAGAGAACATAAGTGAACTAAAAGCAGCAGTAATCGCAATAAGCATAACGAGACGAATAAAGTCCATTATTTCAATATTAAAGGGCTTTAAAAAATGCCCTATGTCCAGAATATACAGTGCCAGCCCCAGATTAAGCAACAATGCCAACAGGGTCACGGAAAGCAGAAAAAATATCGTCTTTTTATTCATCATTTCACGGTATGTTAATCATATTTTACTTAAATCACATATAATAGAGCCAATGCATAGCTCAAAGGATACCTTGTTTTTCCTTTAAAATCATAAGTGTATAACAAAGTACATTATTTAATTACATTTGAGGGTATAAAACTTTTCTGCTACCCACTAATCAGACATGATAATATCGAGTTATTTATTAAAATAAAATATAACCGTTATTGAGTATTAATCTGGGAAACCTTCAATGGGTAACTTACAAAAAATATTAATGTTTTGCTTAGCCCCCATTGCAAGGTTAAAAACCTTTGTTCGTGGCCACTTAATACCTAAACATTTTCCGATTGCCTACAAACTTGCCATTATTATGACCCTGCTCATTAGTTGCGGCATGATTATTCTGGGTCTGATTATTGTAAATAATCAAACTCATTTATTACAAAAACAAATGAATCATTTTGCAGATACTGTTGTTGAGCAACTTGCAGACAACTCTAAAGAATTAATTATGTCAGACGACATACTTAGTTTAATGGTTGTTATTAGCAACCTTGGAGCACAAGAAAATATTTTAGGCACCGTAATCTACGCTGATGATGGACAAATTCTTGCTTCATCCGGTGTTGTTCCCAGTGATGAAATTTATCGCTTATATAATCTCTCCAAAGAAAATGAAGATAAAAAAAGTCATTTCCAGCTACAGTGGAAAACCAATTCTGTTGATGGTCAGGCAGTTACTGCAGTCTCATATATAACCCCTATAAAATTTCAAAATATTTTAGCAGGACATGCTTTAATTACCTTTAGTACAGCCGAAATAGAACAAACCATTCTGGGAATGATTCAAACCATTGTTGCCGCAACCATTATTATGATTTTACTGGGTGTTTTTGTTTCTCTGCACATGGGACGTCGTATATCTAAACCGCTACATGAACTAATGGATGTCAGTCGTGAAATTTCAAAAGGAAATTATCAATACCAAATTAAAGAACAACGTAATGATGAAATAGGAAGCTTAACCGAAGAACTTAATCGTATGGCAGATGGTTTGCTTGAAAAAACACAAGTTGAAAATGCTTTTTCCCGCTATGTCTCTAAAAGCATCGCCAAAGAAATTATGGGTAACCTCGAACATGTAAAATTAGGTGGTCGTCATGTTGAAGCCAGTGTGCTTTTTGCCGATATTGTTGGTTTTACTGAATTATCTGAAATACATCCTGCGGAAAAAATTACCAGCATTTTAAATGACTATTTTTCATATATTTCTCTCGCCAGTAAAATATACCAGGGTACCATTGATAAATACATGGGTGACTGTGTCATGATCGTTTTTGGTGCCCCTGAAGAAGACAACTTACATAAGCTACATTCCATTTATTGTGCGGTAATGATTCATAAATTATTTGAACGCATTAATGAAATCCGCATAAATAGCGGTAAACTTGCCGTCTCATTCCGTATAGGCGTTAACAGCGGAACTATGCTCGCTGGAAATCTGGGATCAACTGAAAGAATGCAATACACCGTTGTTGGCGAATCGGTCAATCTTGCCTCCCGTTTGCAGCATATCGCAAAAGGAAACCAAATCATTATCAGCCGTGAATTTTATAATGATCCGGATATTCAATGGCGATTAACGGCTAAGAAACACAAAACCATTAAACTCAAAGGCATCAAGGAAGAAATAACAACCTATATGGTGAAAGATGTTATTGCACTTTATCAGGAGCAAATGGATGAACAGATTAATGAAATTTTACGAATTAAACCTGCTGCCTAATGAAAATACGCTTTTTTCTCCTGTTTCTATCCATATCCCTTGGCGGCTGTTCTCTTATATATTCACACAGCGATAACCTTCCGCAACGTATAGACCAGTGGATAATTGAAAAAAAATATAGTGTTGCTTTAAATACCATAGATTACGTTAAACCAGCACACCAAAATTACCATCTGATACAGAAAAAAAAGAAACGCATCCTTAAGCTGATCATTTCTTATGAAAACAACGCCATCGAAAAATCAAATCAATTTTCCAGTCAAGGGAGATGGATTGATGCCTTCAAACTTCTGGATGAAGTAGAAAACAATATCATTGACACAACAAAAATCGAAAACCACCGGGCGAAACTTTTAAAAAAACGCAATAAAATAATCACAACGTATGAAAATGATCTTTTATATAGTCAGGCAGAATACCTGGCAGGGAAAATGGAACTTTATGAAAAAATAAAAAAAACCGTTTCCAAAAATGAAAACAATAAACTCGACATTTCAGAATTTGATGACTTGCGGAAAAAAACAAATTTAAGATTAGTAAAACGCAGTGAACAACAATACAAAAAGGGCCAATACGATAATGCACTCACCGCTATCAATCTGGCTCTAAAACTCAACCCAAAAAAAGAAATAATCTTACGTCTGAATAAGATAAAAAATCACATTAAAAAAGACACTCAGTCTAAAAAATCATTATATGTTAAAGAAGCAAAAACCTTATTAAATAAATTATCACAAGGCTATAGTCATGCCATATTAAAAGAAACAAAAGAAACAATCCTATGGCTAAAGAAAAATAAAGAAAATAAAAATGTTAATCAAGAACTTATTATTCGTCTTGAGGTTCACTTTACCTCAGGTGTAAGGCAGCATTTTGAAGCCGCTAGAAGATTGTATAGTGAAGGTAAAATACAAGAAGCCTTAAGCATCTGGCTTGATATAAAAAAGTTAGAACCTGAGTATCCTCAGCTACAGTCACATATTAAACGTGCTGAGAAAGTATTAATTAAACTTGATAAGTTGAGT
>JAUWUS010000002.1 GCA_030617815.1 Gammaproteobacteria bacterium | reverse complement strand
GATTTAGGTGGTGGTACATTTGATGTATCCATTATCGAAATTGCTGAAATTGATGGCGACCATCAAATTGAAGTGTTATCAACAAATGGTGATACGTTCTTAGGTGGTGAAGATTTTGATATGCGTTTGATTGATTACCTGGTTGAAGAATTCAAGAAAGACCAGGGGTTTGATTTACGTAATGATCCTCTTGCATTACAACGTTTAAAAGAAGGTGCAGAAAAAGCGAAGATTGAATTGTCTTCTACGCAGCAAACGGATATCAATTTACCGTATATTACTGCTGATGCATCAGGCCCTAAACATTTAAACATTAAAATTACGCGTGCCAAATTAGAGTCTTTAGTTGATGATTTAATTGCACGTACTATTGCTCCTTGTAAGAAAGCATTAAAAGATGCAGGTTTATCAGCATCTGAAATTGATGATGTGATTTTAGTGGGTGGCCAAAGTCGTATGCCTAAAGTGCAGGAAGAAGTGAAAAACTTCTTTGGTAAAGAAGCACGAAAAGATGTTAATCCGGATGAAGCTGTTGCCATGGGTGCCGCAATTCAGGGTGGTGTTTTAGGTGGTGATGTTAAAGATGTATTGTTACTTGATGTAACACCATTATCTTTAGGTATCGAAACCATGGGTGGTATCATGACTAAACTCATCGATAAAAACACCACTATCCCGACTAAAGCGAATCAAACGTTTTCAACGGCTGAGGATAATCAATCCGCAGTAACAGTTCATGTTGTGCAAGGTGAACGTGAACGTGCAGATGGTAATAAATCATTAGGTCGTTTTGACTTACAGGATATTCCACCTGCACCACGTGGTGTACCACAAATCGAAGTAACCTTTGATATTGATGCAAATGGTATTTTGAATGTATCCGCGAAAGATAAAGGTACGGGTAAAGAACAATCTATCGTGATTAAAGCATCAAGTGGTTTGTCTGACGAAGAAGTTGAAAAAATGGTTAACGATGCCGAAGCTCATGCTGACGAAGATCGTTTATTCCAGGAATTGGTGACTACACGCAACACAGCGGAACAGTTGATTCATGCGACTAAAAAATCAATGGAAGAGCTGGGTGATGATAAGCTGGAAGATGGCGAAAAAGACAGTATCGAAGCAGCCATTAAAGCGCTTGAAGAAGTACTGGAAGGCGAAGATAAAGAAGCTATCGAAGCAAAAACAAAAGATTTAGGTGATGCTTCAGGTAAAATGGCTGAACGTTTGTATGCTGAAAAAGGTGCAGAGGGTGCCGCAGAAGCAGCTCCTGAAGGTGCGGCTGAAGGTGAACAAGCCAAAGCAGATGATGATGTTGTTGACGCTGAATTTGAAGAAGTTGACGATAGCAAAAAATAAGTCATAACCGACTTATTAGTTAGCAATTGGCTGCATGATTTTCATGTGGCCTTTTGTTGTTAAATAAGTACTGTTTTATTAACGAATTTAAGAAGTTAAAATTATGTCAAAGCGCGATTATTATGAAGTTCTGGGTGTACAAAAAAATGCCAGCGAAGCAGAAATTAAAAAGGCATTTAAACGTTTAGCAATGAAACACCACCCTGATCGTAATCAGGATAATCAGGAAGAGGCAGAAGAAAAATTTAAAGAAGGCAAAGAAGCTTACGATGTTTTAAGTGACGCACAAAAGCGTGCTGCTTATGATCAATTTGGCCACGCCGGTGTTGATCAATCAGCAGGTATGGGTGGAGCCGGAGCAGGCGGAAATTTTAGTGATATCTTCGGTGATGTTTTTGGTGACATTTTTGGCGGTGCACAAGGTGGTCAACGTGTTTATCGTGGTGCTGATTTACGTTACAACCTTACGCTGGATTTGGAAGAAGCGGTTCGAGGACACTCTATTAATATTCGTGTTCCAACCTATGTAAGTTGTGATGGATGTGGCGGTAGTGGTGCTAAAAAAGGTACCAAACCAACAACCTGTACAACTTGTGGTGGACAGGGACAGGTACGTATGCAGCAAGGTTTCTTTTCTTTGCAACAAACCTGCCCAACTTGCCATGGCAATGGAAAAATGATTTCAGATCCTTGTAGCAAATGTAAGGGTCAGGGGCGTGTAGAAAAAAATAAAACTTTATCCGTAAAAGTGCCTGCAGGTGTTGATAACGGTGATCGTATTCGTCTTTCTGGTGAAGGTGAAGCCGGAGAGAATGGTGGGCCAGCAGGTGATTTATATGTTCAGATATCAGTACGTGAACATAAAATTTTCCAGCGTGATGGCAGTGATTTATATTGTGAAGTACCTATTGCTTTAACTACGGCAAGTTTAGGTGGTGAACTGGATGTTCCAACTTTAAATGGCCGGGTAAAATTAAAAATTCCTGCTGAAACACAAACGGGCAAAATGTTTCGTTTACGTGGCAAAGGTGTGAAATCAGTGCGAAGTAGTAGCACAGGTGATTTGATGTGTAGGGTTGTACTTGAAACACCGGTTAATTTGACTAAACAGCAAAAAGAGTTGTTACAAGAATTCGATAAGTCACTTAAAGAAGATAAAGTGAATCATAGTCCTAAAGCATCGAATTGGCTGGATGGGGTTAAAAAATTCTTCGAGGACATGAAATCGTAAGATATCCTCACGGCTAATAGCTTTGCTCCAGCGGTGTTCACCTCAAGGGTGCCTATGGGAAAAACGATCTCAAAATACTCATTTTAGTGTTACATGGTATCACTAAGTGATTTAACGCAAAGACAGTTCTCCAACTTTAAATATTTACTCTGCGCTCTTTGCGCCTCCGCGTTCTTTGCGTTAATCTGAATGGCTTGGAAAGTCAGGTTAATTTACGACTAATAAAAACTAGCTATTATATTTTTGGAGAAAGTAATGACCAGAATCGCAATCACCGGTGCTGCAGGTCGAATGGGTCGTGTACTTATTCAAGCGGTAACGGAAACGGATGGTTTTGAACTGGGTGCAGCTTTAGCGCGCACGGGCAGTTCTATGCTTGGCGTTGATGCGGGTGAATTAGCGGGTGTTGGAAAACTGGGTGTTTCTATAACCGATGATTTAAAAGCGGTAACGTCCGATTTTGATGTTTTAATTGATTTTACCCGACCAGAAGTGACGCTGGCTAATCTTGTGGTTTGCCGTGAAGCAGGTAAACGCATTGTTATTGGCACCACTGGTTTTGATGATGCCGGAAAAAAACAAATTACGGATACAGCAAAGGACATTGGTGTTGTTTTTGCGCCGAATATGAGTGTTGGCGTTAATCTGACACTTAAATTATTAGACATTGCTGCACGTGTTATGGGCGATGATGTCGATATTGAAATTATCGAAGCGCATCATCGTCATAAAGTTGATGCGCCTTCCGGTACGGCTTTACGCATGGGTGAAGTAGTGGCGAATGCGCTGGGGCGTGATTTAAAAAAATGTGCAGTTTATGGTCGTGAAGGTATTAGTGGCGAACGTGATCGTAAAACGATTGGTTTTGAAACGATTCGTGCTGGCGACATTGTCGGTGAACATACGGTGATGTTTGCGGATATTGGAGAGCGCGTTGAAATTACCCATAAAGCATCAAGCCGAATGACCTTTGCCAGCGGTGCAGTTCGTGCTGCGGGTTGGATTATGGGCAAAGAAAAGGGTGATTTTGACATGATGGATGTGTTGAATTTAAACGACTAATTACGTCTAGCAATCTAGAAATTTTCCATGCCCTTGGGTATAATCCTCTCGGTCTGAAACACATCTCTGACCACCTAATTCCTAGCGGGAGCGTTCAAAGCGCCTCCCGCTTTTTTACACGTCTGTCTTATGGAGGTTTACTTGAGAAAACCGGCCCTACTTGCGCTTGAAGACGGTACTGTCTTTTACGGTGAATCCATTGGTATTGAAGGTGAAACTGTCGGCGAGGTGGTATTTAATACCGCCATGACCGGATATCAGGAAATCCTCACTGATCCATCATATGCTCGCCAAATCGTCACGTTGACTTATCCCCATATTGGTAGTGTTGGTACTACAAATGAAGATGCTGAGTCCTCGGCGGTTCATTCTGCCGGCCTTGTTATCCGTGATTTACCTTTGCTTGCCAGTAGTTGGCGAAATGAGCAGTCTTTAGATGATTATTTGGAAATAAACAGCGTGGTTGCTATTGCTGATATTGATACGCGTAAGTTGACACGCATTTTGCGTGAGAAAGGTGCGCAAAGCGGCTGTATTGTTGCAGGAGATAACATAGACGAGGCGGCGGCAATTAAAGAGGCACAATCTTTTGCCGGCCTTAAAGGTACGGATTTAGCCAAAGAAGTCACCACTGATTCACCGTATGAATGGAAACAGGGCAGTTGGACTTTAGCCAATGGTCTGCCAGCAGACTCAAAAGAATTACCCTTCCACGTTGTTGCTTATGACTTTGGTGTTAAAAGTAACATTCTGCGCATGTTAGTTGATCGTGGTTGTCGTTTAACCGTTGTACCCGCGCAAACGCCCGCAAATGATGTATTAGCAATGAAACCCGATGGTGTTTTTCTTTCAAATGGTCCTGGTGATCCGGAACCGTGTGATTATGCGATTAAAGCGATTCAGGAAATTTTGCCGACAAATATTCCAACATTTGGAATTTGTTTAGGGCACCAGTTACTGGCTCTTGCCAGTGGCGCAAAAACCATGAAAATGAAATTTGGTCATCACGGTGCAAATCATCCGGTACAGGATCTTGAAGGTAAGCAAGTGATGATCACCAGTCAAAATCATGGTTTTGCTGTTGATGAAAAAACGCTGCCAGATAATTTAGTCGCAACCCATCGCTCATTATTTGATCAAAGTTTGCAAGGTATACATCGTAGTGATGTACCTGCTTTTAGTTTTCAAGGTCATCCGGAAGCAAGCCCTGGTCCGCATGATGTTGCACCGTTATTTGATTATTTTATTGAATTGATTCAGAAATATAAAAGTTAACCACTATGCCAAAAAGAATAGACATTAAAAGTATCCTCATCATTGGTGCCGGTCCGATTGTTATTGGTCAGGCCTGTGAGTTTGATTATTCCGGTGCACAGGCGTGTAAAGCATTAAAGGAAGAAGGTTACCGCGTTATCCTGGTAAACTCTAATCCAGCAACGATTATGACTGACCCGGAAATGGCTGATGCTACGTATATAGAGCCTATTCTCTGGAAAACGGTTGCAGAAATTATAAAAAAAGAGCGTCCGGATGCTGTGCTACCGACCATGGGTGGCCAAACGGCATTGAATTGTGCGCTTGATTTGCATCGCGAAGGAGTTCTTGAAGAATACAATGTAGAAATGATCGGTGCAGATCGCGATGCGATTGATAAAGCAGAAGATCGTGACAAGTTCCGTACCGCGATGTTGAAGATCGGTTTAGATATGCCAAAAGCGGCCGTTGCTCATAGCATGGAAGAAGCTTTCCAAGTTCAATCACAAGTGGGTTATCCAACTGTTATTCGTCCATCATTCACCATGGGTGGTTCAGGTGGTGGTATCGCGTATAACAAAGAAGAGTTTATTGAAATTTGCGAACGTGGTTTAGATCTTTCTCCAACAGATGAATTGTTAGTTGAAGAGTCTATTCTTGGCTGGAAAGAATATGAAATGGAAGTGGTGCGTGATAAAAACGATAACTGCATTATTATTTGTTCTATCGAAAATTTAGATCCAATGGGTGTGCATACAGGTGACTCTATAACAGTTGCACCGGCACAAACATTAACGGATAAAGAATATCAAATCATGGGTGATGCATCGCTTGCAGTATTACGTGAGATTGGTGTTGAAACAGGTGGTTCAAACGTCCAGTTTGCGATCAATCCAGTAGATGGTCGTATGATCATTATTGAAATGAATCCACGTGTATCGCGTTCATCAGCATTAGCATCTAAAGCGACAGGTTTCCCAATTGCAAAAATTGCGGCAAAGTTATCAGTTGGTTACACACTTGATGAATTACAAAATGATATTACCGGTGGTGCAACACCAGCATCATTCGAACCGACGATTGATTACGTTGTAACAAAGATCCCGCGTTTCACTTTTGAAAAATTCAAGACAGCCGATAATCGTTTAACCACACAAATGAAATCTGTGGGCGAAGTAATGGCAATGGGGCGTACGCAACAAGAGTCATTACAAAAAGCATTGCGTGGATTAGAAATTGGTGTTGATGGTTTCGATGAAATTATAGATTTAGATTCTGAAAATGCACTAAGCATTATCAAACAAGAAATCAAAACAGTACGCGAACATCGTTTATGGTATGTCGCAGATGGTTTCCGTGCAGGCTTAACGGTTGATGAAATTTTTGACTTATCATTTATCGATCGTTGGTTCTTAGTTCAAATTGAAGAAATCGTAAAATTAGAACAAGAAGTTAAAGAGCAAGGCTTAAAAGCTTTAGACGAAAAACGTATGCGTCAATTAAAGCGTAAAGGTTTTGCTGATCGTCGTTTAGCGAAGTTATTAAATATCGATGAACTCGCATTGCGTAAACACCGTCATGACTTAAACGTTCGTCCAGTTTATAAACGTGTTGATACCTGTGCAGCAGAATTTGCTACCAATACCGCGTATATGTATTCGACTTATGAAGAAGAATGCGAAGCTGCGCCAACCAACAAAGATAAAATCATGATCTTAGGCGGTGGCCCTAATCGTATCGGTCAAGGTATCGAGTTTGATTACTGTTGCGTACATGCTGCACTTGCAATGCGTGAAGATGGTTATGAAACCATTATGGTCAACTGTAACCCTGAAACAGTTTCAACTGATTATGATACCTCGGATCGTTTGTACTTTGAGCCATTAACACTAGAAGATGTTATCGAACTTATTGATCTCGAAAAACCAAAAGGCGTTATCGTTCAATACGGTGGACAAACGCCGTTGAAATTAGCACGTGCTTTAGAAGCTGCCGGTGCGCCAATTATTGGTACAACACCAGACTCAATTGATTTGGCCGAAGATCGCGAACGCTTCCAGCAGATGATCGAACAAAATAATTTATTACAGCCACCTAATAGAACGGCGAGTGATGCTGATACTGCAGCAACGTTAGCAGAAGAAATTGGTTACCCATTAGTAGTACGTCCATCATATGTGTTAGGTGGCCGTGGTATGGAAATCGTTTATAACAAAAAAGAATTGCGTCGCTATATGGGCGAAGCAGTTGATGTTTCTAATGATGCGCCTGTTTTATTAGATCGTTTCTTGAATGATGCAGTTGAAGTGGATGTTGATGCGGTTTGTGATGGTGAAGATGTTTTAATCGGCGGCATCATGCAACACATTGAGCAAGCAGGTATTCACTCAGGTGATTCAGCATGTTCATTACCGCCATATGATTTATCAGATAAAGTTCTTGATGAAATGCGTGATCAAATTCGTAAAATGGCAAAAGCACTAAATGTTGTTGGTTTAATGAATACCCAATTCGCTATTCAAGGTGAAAAAGTTTACGTTTTAGAAGTTAACCCACGTGCATCTCGTACTGTACCGTTTGTTTCAAAAGCAACCGGCCGTCCATTAGCAAAAGTTGCGGCACGTTGTATGGTTGGGCAAACATTAAAGTCTCAAAATGCATTAGAAGAAATTGTTCCCGACTTTTATTCTGTAAAAGAAGCTGTATTCCCATTTAATAAATTCCCCGGTGTTGATCCAGCTTTAGGGCCAGAAATGAAATCAACCGGTGAAGTCATGGGTGTTGGTAAAACATTTGCTGAAGCATTTGCAAAATCACAACTCGGTGCAAGCGTTGTCTTACCTGAAACAGGTAAAGCTTTCTTAAGTGTTAAAGAAATGGATAAAGCAGGTATTGTTGATATTGCGAAAAGTTTATCTGGTCTTGGCTTTGAACTCGTTGCAACCAATGGTACGGCTAAAGTAATTGAAGAAGCCGGCATTAAATGTCAGTACGTGAATAAAGTATTAGAAGGTCGCCCGCATATTGTTGATATGATTAAAAATGAAGAGATTAATTTAATTGTGAATACAACAGAAGGTAGCCAGGCGATTGCTGATTCTGCAACCATTCGTAGTAATGCGCTACAGTTCAAGGTGACATACACCACAACACTTGCGGGTGGTGAAGCGCTTTGCTTGGCATTAGAACATAAAGATTTAAGCGAAGTGACTCGCTTACAAGATTTACATTAGGAGAGATGTGATGAGTCGACCACCAATGACATCAACCGGCGCAGAAGTTTTACGTGCTGAGTTAAAAGAATTAAAAACGGTTATTCGCCCTCGTATTGTTGAGGCCATTGCGACTGCGCGTGAACATGGCGATTTAAAAGAAAATGCTGAATACCATGCAGCACGTGAACAACAAAGTTTTGCCGAAGGTCGAATTAAAGAAATTGATGCTGCTCTGTCCAATGCGGAAATTATTGATGTTATTGAGATTGGCAATCGTGTTGGTGATAAAATTGTTTTTGGTGCCACGGTTGAGTTGTTTGATATTGGTGAAGATAAAGACGTAACGTATAAAATTGTTGGTGAACTCGAAGCGGATATCAAACAAAATCTCATTTCTATTACCTCACCAATAGCGCGCGCATTAATCGGCAAGTCGGCAGATGATGAAGTCGTTGTAAATGCACCAGGTGGTGATCGTGAATATGAAATCGTTTCTGTAACGTATAAGTAATTTTAAACCACAGAGGACACAGAGGTACACAGAGATTTATTTTTAGTTTTTTATAAAATATTATTCTGCTGTACATAAATAAAAATTTTCCTCTGTGAACCCCTGAGACCTCTGTGGTGAAAAAGTGTATCAAATAAGCGAAAAAATTCTTTTAACAATATGGGTCGGTGGCATGTGGGCTATTGGCTATATTGTTGCTCCCGTGTTATTTCAAATGTTAGATAAACCGGTTGCGGGAAATATTGCCGGGCAATTATTTAGTATTGTGAGTTATATCGGGATATTTTCTGCTGTCGCTTTAATTATTAATATTTTAGTACAGCAAGGTTTTAGTTTACGGCACTGGCAGTTATGGACATTAATAATTATGTTGCTTGTTATTATTATTGGTCAGTTTGTTTTACAACCGATGATGGCGGAATTAAAAGCGCTGGGTTTAACGGAAGAAAATAGAAGTCAGTTTGACCGTTTGCACGGCGTAGCTTCAGTACTGTTTTTAATGAACAGCCTTGCCGGTTTAGCGTTGGTGGTATCGGGTTTAGAACGAAAGTTGTAGGTTGGCCTTCAGGCCAACGCTAATATTAAAACATCTAATAAATTAGTTGTTAACAATCAGGTTTCTATTATTAGCTTACCATTGCGTCGGCCTGAAGGCCGACCTACGGGTTATACGTTTGGTAATTTGATGATCGGCTCATCCGCTTGACGATAAAAACTCGCGGTATGACCAATGGTTTGAACTAATACTGCTGTTGTATCGGCAACAATTTTATTAATCATGTTTTTACGTTCAGCACTGTCGCCATTAATTTTCATTTTAATTAATTCATGGCAGCTTAGCGCTAGTTCAACCTCGGACATAACATTCTCGGTTAATCCCGCGTTACCCACTGTAACAACAGGTTTAATATGGTGACATTTTTCACGTAAGAATTTAATTTGTTTGTTTGTAATAGTCATGCTGAAAATCCAATAGTTGGAATGCCGAAGGGCGTGCATTCTACCGTGCTGACACAGATAAATCACGTATAATCAATATAATCCGATACAGAGAATACTGCGAAACAAGATATGGCCAGATCAAAAACCAGCAATAAATGGTTAACAGAGCATTTTAATGATGAATTTGTAAAAAAAGCACAAAAAGAAGGTTATCGTTCCCGTGCCGTTTACAAACTCATAGAAATGGATGATAAGGATCGTCTGCTTAAACCAGGCATGGCGGTGGTCGATTTAGGGGCTGCACCGGGTAGTTGGAGTGAGCTTTTGAGTAAGCGGGTAGGTGATTCTGGCCGTATTTTTGCGTTAGACATTCTGCCAATGGATGCTTTAGGTGATGTGACTTTTATTGAGGGGGATTTCACTGAGCAAGCAGTTTATGATGCACTTATCAAAGAATTGGATGGAAAATGGGTAGACCTTGTAATTTCCGATATGGCGCCCAATATTAGTGGAATGAAAGCGGTTGATCAGCCGAAAATGATGTATCTGGCGGAATTAGCGCTGGAATTTGCAATAAACGTCCTTAAACCGGGAGGCACCTTTTTAACTAAGGTTTTTACCGGTACAGGAATAGATGAATATAAGAAGGAATTACGCCAGCATTTTGCTAAAATTACAGTGCGTAAGCCAAAAGCATCGAGGGCGCGATCCTCAGAAATTTATTTATTGGCGAAGCAGTTTAAGAAACGATAAGATTAACCTGATTTGAATTTCACAGGCACGATTTAAGGTAGGAAAACATTGAACGATTTAGTTAAAAACATCATTTTATGGGTAGTTGTTGCGGTTATTTTAATGTCTGTTTTTAGTAACATGACAAACCCCAATAAGGTTCAGGAAATTAGTTATTCTGAATTCATTAAAAGCATCAAGTCACAGCAAGTGACAGATGTATTGTTGAAGAATCGTGTTATTACCGGCACATTGCAGGGTGGTACAAAATTTAGCACCTATAGTCCGGAAACGGACAATAAAGCGATGATTGGTGACTTGCTGGAAAGTGGAGTTGTTATTAAAGCCAAACCACTTGAACAGTCTATCTGGATGCAAATATTTATTTCTTCATTCCCGTTTTTAATCATCATTGGTATTTGGCTCTATTTCATGCGTCAGATGCAAGGTGGTGGCAAAGGCGGTGCGATGTCTTTTGGTAAAAGCAAAGCGCGTTTATTAAGCGAAGATCAAATTAAAATTAATTTTAATGATGTTGCCGGTGTCGATGAAGCCAAAGAAGAAGTCGGCGAGCTGGTGGAATTCTTACGTGACCCGGGTAAATTCCAAAAACTGGGTGGAAAAATTCCCCAGGGCGTTTTGATGGTAGGCGCGCCGGGCACAGGTAAAACATTACTGGCTAAAGCGATTGCCGGTGAAGCAAAAGTTCCTTTTTATACTATCTCAGGTTCTGACTTTGTTGAAATGTTTGTGGGTGTGGGTGCCTCACGTGTCCGCGACATGTTTGAGCAAGCAAAGAAAAATGCGCCATGTATTATCTTTATTGATGAAATTGATGCTGTTGGTCGTCATCGTGGCGCCGGTTTAGGTGGTGGACATGATGAACGTGAACAAACTTTAAACCAGTTACTGGTTGAAATGGATGGTTTTGAAGGTAATGAAGGTGTCATTGTTATCGCGGCAACTAATCGTCCCGATGTACTCGATCCTGCATTACTTCGTCCTGGTCGTTTTGACCGTCAGGTGGTTGTACCATTACCCGATATGCTGGGACGTGAACAAATATTGAAAGTACACATGCGTAAAGTACCGATGGGTGATGATGTTGACGCAAAAGTTATTGCACGTGGCACCCCCGGTTTTTCAGGTGCCGATCTCGCTAATCTGATTAATGAAGCCGCTTTGTTTGCTGCACGTTTTAATAAACGTTTAGTTGAAATGAGCGAGTTTGATAAAGCCAAAGATAAAATTATGATGGGTGCTGAGCGTCGATCGATGGTGATGAGTGAAGACGAGAAAAAACTCACTGCTTACCATGAAGCCGGCCACGCGATTGTTGGTTTAAAAGTTCCCTCGCATGATCCCGTTTATAAAGTATCAATCATTCCTCGAGGTCGTGCTTTAGGTGTCACCATGTTTTTACCCGAAGCAGATCGTTACAGCTATAGTAAAGAAAGACTGGAAAGTCAGATTTCCAGCCTGTTTGGCGGACGTATTGCAGAAGAACTTATATTTGGTGCAGATAAAGTCACAACAGGTGCCTCGAATGATATTCAACGTACCACTGAACTTGCACACAACATGGTTACGCAATGGGGTTTATCAGAAAAATTAGGTCCAATGGTATTTGGTGAAGAAGAAGGTGAAGTGTTCCTGGGACGATCTGTTACTCAGCATAAAAGTCTTTCTGATGAAACGGCACATGTGATTGATGAAGAAATACGTAACATTGTTGATCGAAATTATGATCGAGCAGAAAAAATTCTAAAAGAGAATATCGATATTCTTCATACCATGTCGGATGCCTTAATGAAATACGAAACCATCGACAAAGATCAAATTGCTGCTCTTATGAACGGTAAAGAACCGAAACCACCTAAAGGCTGGGATGACAGTTCAGCTTCAAGTGGCAGTAGTGAAAATAAAAATACTACAGAACCTGCTGAAGAAAATAAACCTTCATCCGATAGTAAAATTGGTGGGCCGGCAGGGGAACACTAAAAGTTAATTAATTCAGTGCCTCACATATGTGGGGCATTTTTTTACCTAACATTTATTAAATGAAATTACATTTTACTTCTCTAACTATAGATTTAAACCAACCTTGTATTATGGGTATTTTAAATTTAACTCCTGACTCATTTTCTGATGGTGGTTTGTTCGTAAATAAAGACAGCGCCTTAAAACATGTTACGCAGATGATCAGTGATGGAGCTCAGATCATTGATGTCGGGGGCGAATCTACACGACCGGGTGCTAGCGAAATTTCAGTTGATGAAGAATGTCAACGGGTCATTCCTGTTATACAGGCAATAAGAGAAATATCAGACATTCCTGTTTCAATTGACACTAGTAAACCAGAAGTCATGCAGCAAGCGATTACAGCGGGAGCATCAATGATTAATGATGTGAATGCTTTAAGAGCAGAAGGTGCGGTTGAACTTGTGGCAAAACTTAATGTGCCTGTTTGTATTATGCACATGCAAGGTTTACCGCGTACGATGCAACACACACCTTCGTATAAAAATGTTGTGCAGGAAGTAAAAGACTTTCTTAAACAACGAATAGATGTTTGTGTAAACGCAGGCATAAAGCATGAAAATATTGTTATCGATCCCGGGTTTGGTTTTGGCAAAACACTCGAACATAATTTAAGTTTATTTAAACATCTTGATGAGTTTGCAGATTTAGATTGTCCTTTACTGGTTGGGGTGTCACGTAAAAGCATGGTTGGACATGTACTGAATAATGCGCCAGCAGATGAACGTTTATATGGTAGTGTTGCCCTGGCAACATTAGCTGCGTGGATGAATACAAATATACTTCGCGTACATGATGTAAAAGCAACAGCAGATAGTTTAAAGTTATGTCAGGCGGTTAAAGAAGCCGAATAGCCTGAAATATTAATTCACCTTGGAAGAATTATGACAAAACAATTTTTTGGTACAGATGGTATACGTGGCACCGTTGGCACTCATCCTATTACACCAGACTTTATGCTTAAATTAGGCTGGGCAGCGGGGCGCATATTAGGTGGTAAATCAGGCGGTACTATTCTTATTGGCAAAGATACCCGGATATCAGGTTATTTAATTGAATCCGCATTAGAAGCGGGTTTATCAGCAGCGGGTATCGATGTGCAATTGCTTGGACCAATGCCGACTCCTGCAATTGCCTATCTTACGCAAACGTTACATGCAAAAGCAGGTATTGTGATCAGTGCTTCACATAATCCTTTTGCTGATAATGGAATTAAGTTTTTTTCAGCAGAAGGTACAAAACTTGCGGATGATGTTGAACATGCCATCGAAGCTGAACTAAATAAAAATATTGTTTGCAACAAATCCGAATCTTTAGGTAAAGCAAGTCGACTTGAGGATGCACAAGGTCGTTATATTGAATTTTGTAAAAGCACATTTCCTCGCACATTCAATTTAAATAATTTAAAAATTGTTATTGATTGCGCTAATGGTGCAACTTATCAGGTTGCTCCAAAAGTATTTGAAGAGCTTGGTGCAGAGGTTATTACTATCGGTATTTCGCCAGATGGTTTAAATATTAATAATGGTTTTGGTTCAACCCAGCCTGAAAATTTACAAAAAGCGGTTGTCGAAGAAAAAGCAGATCTGGGCATTGCTTTTGATGGCGATGGTGACCGACTTATTATGGTTGATCATGAGGGTGAATTAGTTGATGGCGACCAGTTACTTTATGTTATTGCAATGGCTTTGTATGCCAGAGGTGCATTAAAGGGTGGCGTTGTTGGCACACTAATGACTAACCTTGGACTGGAACATGCTTTTAAAGAACATGAAATACCGTTTAGCCGTGCTGGTGTCGGTGATCGATATGTTATGGAGCAGTTATTGGATAAAAACTGGCGCCTGGGCGGGGAATCATCCGGTCATTTAATTTGCCTGGATCAAACAACAACAGGGGATGGCATTGTTGCCTCGTTACAGGTTTTAGCCGCCGTTATTGGCCAGGGTCAAAGCCTGCAAGAACTTGCAGCGGGGATGCAAAAATACCCGATGTTGCTCATTAATGTTCGTGTTGCAGAAAAGCCCGATTTGAACAATCACTCTGAAATTCAGGCCGCTTTGCGTGCGGCCGAAGCTGAATTAGCCGATACCGGGCGCATTTTATTACGTCCATCAGGTACGGAACCCTTAATTCGGGTGATGGTAGAAGGACAAGAGCAAAAGCTGGTCGAATCCGTGGCGCAAAAACTGGCGGATGTTGTCAAAAATGCAGCTGCCTGATAACCTCATATAAACCTCAGAAACAGCCTGTTTACCTTGATTTATTGCCATTTCGACGTTAATATTCGCCGCTATTTCGCGTTAGAAAAACAACAGATTTCGACATAGAATTTAGGGGATAAAGTCCATGCGTACACCGATAATTGCCGGTAACTGGAAAATGAACGGTTCACGTTCAAGTATTAAAGAATTACTGGAAGGCATTAAAGCCGGTATGGGTGACGTAAAATCAGCCGAAGTGGTTGTTTGCGCTCCTGCAATTTATCTTGCTGACGTGTCAGAACAGCTATCTGGTTCTAAAGTGGCATGGGGCGGCCAAAACCTCAGCACAGAAGCCAAAGGTGCTTTCACCGGTGAAATTTCAGCCGATATGTTGCTGGATTTTAAATCTGAATACGTCATTGTTGGTCATTCCGAACGTCGTACTTTATATGGCGATACGGATCAGTTAGTGGCTGAAAAATTTGAAGTAGCACGTAAAGCAGGTTTAAAACCTATTTTATGTATTGGCGAAAGCCTGGAAGAGCGCGAAAGCGGCGTAACAACCGATGTTTGTGCTCGTCAGATTAATGCAGTGATTGACCGTAGCGGTATCGAAGCATTGGTTGATGGTGTGATTGCTTATGAACCAATCTGGGCAATCGGCACGGGTGTAACAGCAACACCAGAACAGGCACAGGAAACACATGCAGCCATTCGTAAACTGATTGCAGATAAAGATGCAGCAGTGGCTGAAAAAGTACGCATTCAATACGGTGGCAGCATGAATGCCGGTAATGCGGCTGAATTATTAGCAATGGACGACATTGATGGTGGTTTAATCGGTGGCGCATCATTAAAAGCCGAAGACTTTTTGGCAATCTGCAAAGCTGCAGGTTAATTTACAATTTAAGAGTTTAAAAAATATGTTACATAACATTCTGCTCATTATTCATCTTCTTGTTGCTATAAGTGTCATTGGCCTGGTATTAATACAACAAGGTAAAGGTGCCGATGCCGGTGCTGCGTTTGGTGGCGGTGCATCTTCAACGGTATTTGGTAGTCAGGGTTCAGGTTCTTTTCTGACGCGTGCAACAGGCGTACTGGCAACTATCTTCTTTATAACAAGCTTATCACTTGCTTATATATCAACACAGAAAATTAAACCAACCAGTGTTGTTGATACAGTAATTGAACAAAAAGCGGATGTTCCTGCAGCGGAAAGTAAGCCTGCAAAATCGACATCAGACGTACCGGTATCAGACTAGGTATTATAAAAAACTTTAGCCGATGTGGTGAAATTGGTAGACGCGCTACCTTGAGGGGGTAGTGGGGAGACCCGTGCCAGTTCGAGTCTGGCCATCGGCACCAAAACTAGAAAAGCGTTGCTCAATAAGGGTAACGCTTTTTTTGTGTCTAGCAGAACTGGCACGCGTGCAAGTTGATTCAGACCATCCTTGGTCTTCACCCCCTTATTCTAAGGGGGCGCACTGAAGTGCGTCTAATTTTGTTCCAGACAAAATTATCGAGTCTGCTCACTGCCTACTACAACCCCGTTCGTCCTGAGCCTGTCGAAGGATGAACAACCGTTTAAAAAGCGTTGCTCATTTGAGGGTAGCGCTTTTTTTATGCCTGGAAGAACTGGCACGGGATCCATGCAAGTTGATTCAGTTCGCACTCTGGCTATACAAAAATCCCATATTGCCTATATTGTATTAATTGAAACTGTTACAGTTTAACTATTATTATGTTGTCAAAATTGATAAATAACTGCAAAGTGAGTATTTTGTCATTATTTAGGATAATTGATCCCCCCTACGTATGAATATTCTTAAATAAATTATCGTTTTTAAATATAGGGAAATATTTGTTATGAATGTTAAAATTCATTTTTTATTAATAATGTTAAGTATTTTTACTCTTACCGCTTGTGGCGGTAGTGGTGGTGGCACTCCGAATCCAATTACCAGTTTTGTTGCCTCATCGGAGACTATTGTAAGCGGTCAAAGTGTTAATCTTACTGCAACTTTTACAAGCGGAACGGGTGTTATTGATAACGGGGTGGGTAGTGTTACGTCAGGTGTAGCGGTATCAGTAACGCCTGCATCTACAACGACTTACACTTTAACGGTGACTGATACGGATGCAAAAATTTATACTAAAACAGTCACCGTCACTGTCGTTCCCTTTTCTACAGTTAATATATCATGGAGTGCAAATCCCGAGACAGCGGTTAATCTAAGTGGTGGCGGGTATAAGGTTTATTATAGTTCTAATTCTGGATTTAATATTTCTGATAGTGGCGTAACCGAAATTGATGTTTCATATATTTCAGGCCCAACTGCGCCAACATCGACTCAGGTTCAATTGATTCCTGGTACATATTATATACGCATAGTTGCTTATTCTGCACTAAATGCTCCGAGCTCAACGGGTGGTAGTAGCAGTACTGCTTCAGTAGAAATAACTCTGGTAGTGTCTTAAAGGAAAAATATAACATGAATGCATCTTTTATCATCAGCAATAAAACATTGATTGTTCTCGCACTCACTACACCTATTATGAGTAATGTTTTCGCAGCACCACCACTGTCTTTTCCGATACAACCATCCAGCGTGAAAGAAAAATTTGTGCAGGGCGAAATATTAGTTCGCTTTAAATCAAGTATGACGATTCAGGCACAACAACTTAGCGTTGCAAGTCAGGGTGCCCGTTCAGTTAAATTAGTTAGTGGAATAATGAATATTTCAAAAGTGAAATTGTCATTAGGTGAAACAGTTAGTGCTGCGATTGAAGCTTATCAAAGTAATCCTAATATCGAGTATGCTCAACCAAATTATATTTATCATGCTACTGCCTTACCCAATGATACAAGTTTCCCCCAGCTTTGGGGAATGAAAAATACAGGACAAACGATATCTGATCCAGATTACCCAACCAATAATCCACCAGACCCTACGGCTATAGTTTTTTTTGATATTGATGCGGAATCAGCCTGGGGTCAAATTACCGATTGCAGTTCAAAGGTGGTGGCGGTAATCGATACCGGTATTAACTACACTCACCTGGATTTAGCAGCAAATATGTGGGATGGCTCAGGCGTAGGAATCCCTAATCATGGATGGGATTTTGTTGATAGTGATAACGATCCTCTGCCAGTGGGAGGAGGGGAAGATCATGGTACTCATGTAGCGGGCACAATTGGTGCTGTTGGTGATAATAACGCAGGTGTGACAGGTGTTTGCTGGCAAGCAAGTATTATGTCAGTGCGGGTGCTCGATGAAAACGGCTTTGGTGATACCGCGGATATCATTTCCGGGATACAATTTGCTGCTGATAATGGTGCCAGTGTAATCAATATGAGTTTAGGTGGTGAAAGTATTTTAGATACACTTTTCAAAGATGCTATTACTTATGCACAAGACCGTGATGTAGTTATTGTGGTTGCTGCAGGGAACGGAGGCACTGATGGTGACGGTGATGATATTGATGACAATAGGCCGATTTTTGGCGGCGGTGATGATGGTGATGTTAATACCATTTACCAGCCCTGTAGTTTTGATCAGGACAATTTGCTTTGTGTAGCTGCACTCGATCAGTCTTATTCATTGGCAAGTTTTTCTAATTACGGTGCAACCAGTGTTGATGTTGGTGCGCCTGGCACAAATGTACTTAGTAGTTGGGCAGGACAAATAATAACCGATGACTTAACAAGTGGTTGGATCTTAAGCGGTGGCTGGACAACTGGCACCTGCGCATTAACCAATACACTCTTTAATCCTTCAGATTGGTGCAGTAATGGGACATATGCAAATAATGCTGATGACAGGGCATATAAAAGTTTCAACTTAAGCGGATTCCTTGCAGCTGAATTATATTATTTCGTATCATTTGATACTGAAGCTGGCTTCGATTTTTTCTCTAATTCAATGAAAAGCAGTGGCGGTGATCCCTTTGCTGTTGGAGGTACGACTTTACTTAATATATCTGGTACTCAAGAAGGTATTGCAAAATTAAATATTTCATCATGTATCACTTCAACATGCTCACTCGGTTTTCGTCTTACCTCTGATGACACTGTTGTGAAAAAGGGGATAGGAATTAATAATTTCCGTATTAATACTCTGCAGACAAACAGCAGTAGCTACAATGTATCTAGCGGAACATCCATGTCCTCTCCTCATGTTGCTGGTATTGCAACAATGATTAGAGCATTTAATCCGAATTATACTTATGCACAAACAGTCGAAGCAATAAAAAATGGAGGTGAGACTGTCGCTGCGTTATCAGGAAAAACATCGACAGGTCGGGCTGCGAATGCAATGGGGGCTTTAGCTTATATCACTCAACCAACAGAGGTTGTGGCGGTTGTTCAATAAAATATTTAATTGCAGATTATTATATTTTATTTTATTCGCTGGAGTTGTTGTATTTTCTGGCTGTAAAGAAGCTAAAAATAATAGTAACGATATCGAAACTCAAATTTTAAATAATCCAGATAAGATTAAGAAAAACAGTTCTGAATATATTATTGTCTTAAAAGAAGGCAGCAAAATTACAGATGCATTAAACAGTTTGAATGCATATGATATTCGGTTAATTAAAGATCTTAAGCAAGATCGTTATCTGGTTGAATTAAAAAAGAACCCAGGCATTGAGCGTTTGAAAAATGACATCATAGGTTCAGAATATATTAAGCATATACAACCGAATTTTATCTATACGACACAATAATGTCAGTTTGTTTTAATCATTAGCATTGCCAGGATAACATCTCTGCCTTCTGCAGCTAATACATTAAAGGTTCGGCATGCAGCAGCGGTATCCATTACTTCGTAGCCAATGTTTTGTTGCTGTAAAAAGGCTAAACAGTCTTGAGGTGGAAAGTGTAAATGTTGTCCTGTTCCTAGTAAGACTATTTCTGGTTGATCTTCTACAAAACCTGAAAAGTGCTCAGGATTAAACTCAGCCACATTCTGAGGTGGCCAGCCTTTAATTGCTCCATTTGTCCTTAGTGAGACACTTTTTCGGAAAATACCTAAATGGTTATCCGCATCCCATTCATCAATAAGCCCTGATTTAAGCCCGGGATGTTCAGGACTAATGCCGGTAATGGAAATCATATCGACATCATAACTGTGAATAAGAATATTCAGGCCTGTTTCAAGAACGAATTTCACCGATTGTTTTCCTTAAAATTTGATAAAAATGAGGCTATCGCCTTGTTTTATAAGGATCTGTCATTGACAGTATGCTTAATGAACCGTTAATGTTACCAGCTTTGTGAAACCGAGAAAAACGGCTGGAGTGTGAAGTTTTCACCTGTTAAAATATGGCTAAAATTAGCCCCATATAACCATTTCGAGTTGGATACCTCCTTTGAGAGAAGATTTTCCGAGAATTAACCGTTTACCCCCTTATGTCTTTAATATTGTTAATGAACTAAAGGCAGAGGCCCGCGCGCGTGGTGAAGATATTATTGATTTTGGCATGGGTAACCCTGATCAGCCGACGCCTAAACATATTGTCGATAAACTGATTGAGGTGGCACAACGCCCCGATACTCACCGTTATTCGCTGTCCCGAGGTATTCCGAGGCTGCGTCGCGCAATATGTAATTGGTATAAATCACGTTTTGACGTCGATTTAGACCCCGAATCAGAAGCCATTGTCACTATTGGCTCTAAAGAAGGTTTGGCTCATCTGGCGATGGCAACCGTTGGGCCGGGGGATGCGGTTTTAGTGCCTAACCCGTCTTATCCGATTCACCCATATGGATTTGTGATTGCTGGTGCGGATATTCGTCATGTCCCATTAGTTCCAGACAGTGATTTTTTTGAAGAGCTGGAAAAGGCGATTAAAGATACCTGGCCGAAACCGAAAATGCTGGTATTGAATTTTCCTGGCAATCCAACTACACAATGTGTGGAACTCGAATTTTTTGAAAAAGTGGTCAATATTGCCCGTGAGCATGAAATTTGGGTTGTGCACGATATTGCTTATGCCGATGTTGTTTTTGATGGCTACAAAGCACCTTCAATTTTGCAGGTCGAAGGCGCTAAAGAAGTTGCAGTTGAATTTTATTCGCTCTCAAAAAGTTATAATATGCCGGGCTGGCGAGTGGGCTTTATGGTCGGTAATCCTATTTTGGTTGCCGCATTAGCGCGAATGAAGTCCTATCTTGATTACGGTATGTTCACGCCTATTCAGGTTGCAGCGATTGCTGCTTTGGAAGGCCCGCAAGATTGTGTTCGGGAAATTAGCGATATGTATCAAAGCCGTCGTGACGTTTTGTGTGAAGGGTTAAATGCACTGGGCTGGAAAGTTGAAAAACCCAAAGCAACCATGTTTGTTTGGGCGCCCATTCCGGAGCAGTTTAAAGAGATGGGCTCGTTAGAGTTTACAAAATTATTACTTAAAGAAGCGAAAGTGGCAGTCTCACCAGGAATAGGATTTGGTGATTATGGTGATGATCATGTGCGCTTTGGTTTAATAGAAAACGAACACCGTACGCGTCAGGCAGTACGAGGAATCAGAGATATGTTTAAGAATTATAAAATTGAGACAGGGGAATAAAAATAGTGGATCCGGTTAAAGTTGGCATACTTGGTCTGGGGACTGTCGGTGGTGGTACGGTTAATGTTTTGCAACGTAATGCAGAAGAAATTGCACGCCGTGCTGGTCGTGGCATTGTTGTGACTCATGCTGCTGCGCGTGATCTAAATAAACCCCGAATTTGTTCTACCGATGGCATTATTATTACAGCAGATCCGAAAGAGGTAGTTGAAGATCCTGAAATTGCGATTGTTATTGAACTTATTGGTGGCGATACCTTAGCGCGTGATCTGGTTATGCGCGCAATTGAAAATGGCAAACACGTTGTTACTGCTAATAAAGCCTTAATTGCAAAACACGGCAATGAAATTTTTGCAGCAGCACAGGCTAAAGGTGTGATTGTTGCTTTTGAAGCCGCAGTGGCGGGTGGCATACCGATCATTAAAGCAATTCGTGAAGGACTTGCGGGTAATCAAATTGAATGGTTAGCCGGTATTATTAATGGTACGGGTAATTTTATTCTTACCGAGATGCGCGACAAAGGTCGTGACTTCGATGATGTTTTAAAAGAAGCACAAGAACTGGGTTATGCAGAAGCTGATCCGGAGTTTGATGTTGAAGGAATAGATGCTGCGCATAAGTTAACTATTCTTGCTTCGATTGCTTTTGGCATTCCATTGCAGTTTGAAAAAGCATTCACTGAAGGCATCACTAAAATTACCCGTGAAGATGTAACCTATGCGGAAGAATTAGGTTATCGCATTAAACATTTAGGTATCACTCGTCGTACTGATAAAGGTATTGAGTTAAGAGTGCATCCAACATTAATACCTGAACGTCGTCTGATTGCGAATGTGGATGGAGTGATGAATGCAGTGCTTGTTCAGGGTGATGCTGTAGGACCAACTTTATATTATGGTGCAGGCGCAGGTGCAGAACCAACAGCCTCTGCTGTTGTGGCGGATGTTGTTGATGTGGTTCGTGTCTTAACCTCTGATCCGGAAAATCGTGTGCCGCATCTTGCGTTTCAGCCCGATAGCTTATCGGACTTACCTATCTTGAAAATGGAAGACGTTGAAACCGCTTATTATTTACGTATGCAAGTGAAAGATGAACCGGGTGTATTAGCAAACGTCACTCGTATCTTAGGTGATAAGGGCATAAGTATAGAAGCAATTATCCAGAAAGAACCACAAGGTGGTTCAGCCGAAGCAAGTGTAATCATGTTGACGCATACGGTGCTAGAGAAACAAATGAATGAAGCGATTCAACAAATAGAATCATTAGATACGATTAGCGGTGAAGTGACTCGCATTCGTATGGAAAGCCTCGAGGCTAGTTAATTTAATTTTAGGAGTTTTGCAATGCCTTTTCGTAATCGTTACACCGGCCTGATTGATCGTTATCGTGATCGTTTACCTGTTCATGATGACACACGCATCATTAGTTTAGGCGAGGGTAATACACCGCTAATTCGTTTACATAATATTCCGGATACATTAGGTAAAGATGTTGATATCTATATCAAATATGAAGGCTTAAACCCAACCGGTTCGTTTAAAGATCGTGGCATGACCATGGCGGTTACCAAAGCGGTTGAGGAAGGCAGCAAAGCGATTATTTGTGCATCAACGGGAAATACTTCGGCCGCCGCTGCCGCGTATGCTGCGCGTGCGGGCATTATTGCATTTGTATTAATTCCTGAAGGGAAGATTGCTTTAGGAAAACTTGCACAGGCAATGATGCACGGTGCGGTTGTTATTCAAATCAAAGGTAACTTTGATGATGGTATGGAACTGGTTAAACAAGTGGGTAAAGAAGCGCCAGTCACGATTGTTAATTCAATTAATCCTTATCGTATACAAGGTCAGAAAACAGCTGCGTTTGAAATTATTGAAGAGTTAGGTTGTGCACCTGACTTCCATTGTATTCCTGTAGGTAACGCCGGCAACATTACTGCACACTGGATGGGTTACAGCGAATACCATGAGAACGGTATTGTTAATAGTCGACCTAAAATGGTTGGCTATCAAGCTGCTGGTTCAGCACCCTTTATGCGTGGCAAAATGGTAGATGATCCTGAAACTGTTGCGACAGCGATTCGTATTGGTCACCCGCAAAGCTGGGACAAAGCCTGGGTAGTAAAAGAAGAATCAAAAGGTTGGTTTGATGAATGTACTGATGAGGTTATTCTTCAAGCACAAAAACTGCTTGCAGAAAAAGAAGGTATCTTCTGTGAACCTGCATCGGCGACTTCTTTAGCCGGTGCGATGATGGATATCCAATCGGGAAAAATCCCTGAAGGCAGTAAAATTGTTTGTACCTTAACCGGTCATGGTTTGAAAGATCCTGATACTGCGATTGAGCAAAGTACACGGCCATTAATTAATGTACCGGCAACATTAGAAGATGTTAGAAAAGCTATCCTAGACAACATGTAAAAAATTCCTGACGTTCACTCTAGCGGCGTTCACCTCAAGGGTGCCTATGGGAAAAACGAATTTTTAAATACTCATTGGCTAGTGCCAACTCCGTTTTTAAAATTCGCTTTTGCCTTGCTAGAAAAAACGTCAGAAATTTTGGTTGATACTTAATTTATAATAAACCAGAGATTTCCCTATCGTGCCCGGTGAATCCACTCTAACATTTTATATTCCCGATTTATTTGGCTTTCAGTCAACATTGTCTAAATTATCTAAAGATGAACTTTCTCAGTTACCTGTAGTTAAATTTCCTGTTCTGGAGAAATGGCTTTCGCGTGGTTTTGTGGAAAAATCAACCCATCAGGATGATGTTGTTTTTTCAGAATTAGGTTTATCCGTTGATAAAAATATAGATAAACCTTTTGCGGCCTTATCTTTGCTTGCTGAAACAACAGTTGATGTAGAAATTAATACAGACTCATATTGGTTACGGGCTGATCCCGTTAATATGCAAGCTGATGGAGATACCGCACTTCTTGTCGCTCATGATGAGTTGGCGTTGACTCAGGAAGAAGCGAATAAACTGGTAGAGCATATTAATACACATTTCACTGATGAACCCTGGACACTGTATACATTCGCTCCTCATCGTTGGTATTTACATTTAGAAAACCCCGTTGATTTAATTACAATGCCCATTGCGAAAGCTTTAGGGGGTGATGTTAACCAGTTTTTAGTAACAGGGGATGATGCAAACTACTGGTGGAAAATCATCAATGAGTTACAAATGTTGCTGCATGGCACAAATGTAAATTTTGAACGTGAATCTCGCAATATAGTCACGGCAAACAGTGTATGGCTTTGGGGGGGAGGTTGCTTGCCCGAGAATAATTTAAATTCACACTATGATAATATTTTAACGAATAATATTTTTTTCTCAGGGCTTGGTTATCATTGTGGTTTTGATGTTTTACCGCTGGAGGGTGGCTTTTTAAAAAACATTGAAAAGGATAATAATTTTGTTGTGTTAGACATGTTGTCAAAACATGTTCAACGTCGCGATCTGTATAGCTTTATGCAAACATTGAGTGAGATAGAAACTGATTTTTTAACGCCTTGTAATGAATTATTGATAAATAGTACAATCAACAAAATAAAAATAATTACAGATACAAAAATAATAACAGTCACACGGAAACAATTACGCCATTGGTTTAAACGAATTAAACCCTTCTCAGGCTTTAAAGATGCATAAATCAATAAAACGAATAGAAAAAAAACAAGAAGAAATAACAGGGCTTTCATCTGTGTTGAATCGTGTTTATGCAAATAGAAATGTCAAATCTGAAGATGAGCTTGATTATTCAATTAGCAAGCTTTTACCTTTCAATCAACTTAAAGGTATTTCAGAAGCGGCAATATTAATTAGTGATGCAATTAAAAACGAATCAACGATTGTTATTGTAGGAGATTTTGATGTTGATGGTGCAACCAGCACTACGGTTGCAGTAAAAGCGCTGCGCAGTATGGGCGCGAAAAAAGTTGAGTTTCTTGTGCCGAACCGTTTCAAATTTGGTTATGGCTTAACACCGGAAATTGTTCAGGTTGCAGTTGAACAATTTAATCCTGATATGATTATTACGGTTGATAATGGTATTTCAAGTATAGAAGGGGTTAAGGTTGCAAAAAAGTTTAATTTAAAAGTTATTGTTACCGATCATCATTTACCCGCTGAAACGTTACCCATTGCCGATGCTATTGTTAATCCCAATCAGCCTGATGATCACTTCCCCAGTAAAATGTTAGCCGGAGTAGGTGTTATTTTTTATGTCATGTTAGCACTGCGTTCTTTATTAAGAGAGCAGGGTTGGTTTACAGAACAAAATTTACCTGAGCCAAATCTGGCAGAATTATTAGATTTAGTTGCGTTGGGAACGGTAGCTGATGTTGTACCACTTGATTACAATAATCGTATTCTTGTTTCTCAGGGGTTAGCACGTATTCGCTCAGGGCGGGTTTGTGCTGGTATTAAAGCATTAATTGATATTACCGGACGTGATGCGGAACGTTTAATTGCCAGTGATTTTGGTTTTGCTATTGCACCTAGGTTGAATGCTGCCGGTCGGTTAGATGATATGTCACTTGGGATTAACTGCTTGTTAAGTGATGATATTGCCGTGGCCCATACTATTGCCCAACAGCTTGACGAGATTAATCATGCTCGGCGTGATATTGAAGCAGATATGAAACATCAGGCGATGAAATTATTAGATGAGATGCACCTGGATAATAATGAAAACTTACCCTTTGGTTTGTGTTTGTTTGATGAAGATTTTCATGAAGGTGTGGTGGGTATTATCGCATCCAGAATTAAAGATAAGTGGAATCGTCCGGTTATTGTTTTTGCAAAAACAGAGGATGGTTTACTAAAAGGATCGGGACGTTCAATAAAAGGATTTCATCTAAGAGATGCGCTTGATAGTGTTGCGACAAAACACCCTGAGTTAATATCGAAATTTGGTGGCCATGCTATGGCTGCCGGATTAACGATTGCTGAAATCGATTTTGAGTTATTCACTAAGGCATTTGATGATGAAGTGCGTCATCATCTTTGTGAAGATGATTTGCAAGGTGTTGTTATGAGTGATGGTGAATTGCTGGATTCTGAATTAAGCATGAATACAGCAGAAGAACTTCGTTACGCGGGTCCCTGGGGACAAATGTTTCAGGAACCTGTTTTTGATGGTGCCTTTAATATTATTAATAAACGTATTGTTGCTGAAAAACACTTAAAGTTATTATTACAACCTGTTGGTTCTAATTTAAAAATTGACGCAATTGCGTTTAATACCACGGATGAAAATTGGTCAGAACAAATTTCGAAAGCAAATATTGCCTATCGATTAGATGTGAATGTTTTTCGGGGTAATAAAAATTTACAACTTATGGTTGAGCATATTGAGCCTTGTTAATGAGCTTCTGTCACTTTTTTCTCTCGCAATGACAGGGAACACCATTTTAGGGTAAGATACGCCCATTATTTTTTAAGGATTTCAAGATGTTGGAAGTTAATCCAATTAAACTGCGTATTAAAGATTTTCAGGGCCGCACGGATACCCTGAGGGGGTATCTTTGACTATGAGGTCAAACAAGAACAATTAGCTGAAGTTATTCGTGAGCTGGAAGAACCGAATGTCTGGGATAAACCTGAACGGGCACAGGAGCTTGGACGCGAAAGAGTGACTTTGGAGAAAATCGTTAATGTTATTGATGAGCTAGATAACAGTCTGGCCGATGCCGCTGAATTGCTTGAGCTGGCGGCAGAAGAAGATGATGAAGAAACCGTTCAATCGGTTACAGCGGAACTGGATGTCAAAGAAAAATCTTTGGAACAACTCGAATTCCAACGTATGTTTTCTGGTGAGATGGATGCAAATAATGCCTTTTTGGATATTCAATCGGGTTCAGGTGGTACCGAAGCACAAGATTGGGCAGAAATGTTGCTGCGCATGTATCTTCGCTGGGGTGAAAGTAATGGTTTTAAAACGGAGTTAATTGAAGCTTCTTCGGGTGAAGTTGCCGGAATTAAAAGTGCCACCATCAAGTTTACCGGTGAATATGCTTTTGGCTGGCTACGTACGGAAACCGGTGTACATCGTTTAGTACGAAAATCACCGTTTGACTCGGGTAATCGTCGGCATACCTCATTTTCCTCTGTTTTTGTTTCACCAGAAGTGGATGACAATATCGAAATTGAAATTAATCCATCAGATTTGCGTATTGATACCTACCGTGCCAGTGGAGCCGGTGGTCAACATGTTAATAAAACCGATTCTGCTGTTCGTTTAACCCATGAACCTTCCGGTATCGTGGTACAGTGTCAAAGCGGCCGGTCGCAGCATCAGAATAAAGATAATGCGATGAAGCAACTTAAATCCAAACTTTATGAATTTGAACTGCAAAAACAAAATGCAGACAAGCAGGTGATGGAAGATAACAAAACAGATATAGGGTGGGGTAGCCAGATCCGTTCCTATGTTTTAGATCAGTCACGGATTAAAGATTTACGTACTAATGTTGAAACCAGTAATACCCAGGCTGTGCTTGATGGTGGTTTAAACATATTTATTGAAGCCAGCTTAAAAAGCGGATTATAAAATAGAGAATAAATTAGATGTCAGATAATAAAGAACAACAACCTGTAGATGAAAACAAATTAATCGCTGAACGTCGTCAGAAACTGGCGGGTATTCGTGAAGCCAGTGACGTCGCTTTTCCTAATGACTTCCGTCGTAATGTCATGGCGGGGGAGTTACATGCTGAATACAGTGAAAAGAGCAAAGAAGAACTGGCTGAGTTAAATCTTCGTGTCAGCGTTGCCGGACGTATGATGCTTAAGCGCGTAATGGGTAAAGCCAGTTTTGCAACCATACAGGATATGTCCGGTCGTATTCAGTTTTATGTGTCGCGCGATGATTTACCTGAAGGTATTTATAACGAACAATTTAAGAAATGGGATATTGGCGACATCATTGGTGGCGAAGGTATCTTAATGAAAACTAATAAAGGTGAACTTTCAGTCAAGCTTGACAATATTCGCCTGTTAACAAAATCATTACGACCGTTACCTGAAAAATTCAAAGGTGTGACTGATCAGGAAACACGCTATCGTCAGCGTTATCTTGATTTAATTATGAATGAAGAATCACGTGATACGTTTATTATGCGTTCAAAAATTGTGGCACATATTCGTGAATTTTTAACCGCTAAAAATTTCCTTGAAGTCGAAACGCCGATGATGCAAGTGATTCCTGGTGGTGCAACGGCACGTCCTTTTACAACTTTTCATAATGCGTTGGATATGGATTTGTTTTTACGTATTGCGCCTGAGTTATATTTAAAGCGTTTAGTGGTCGGTGGTTTTGAACGTGTATTCGAAATCAACCGTAACTTCCGTAATGAAGGTTTATCGACCCGGCATAATCCTGAATTTACTATGATTGAATTTTATGAAGCTTATGCTGATTATAATGACCTCATGGATATCACCGAAGAAATGTTGCGTTCCATTGCTGAAAATATCGTTGGTAAAACGAAAATTGATTACCAGGGTGATGTTTATGATTTTGCTAAACCGTTTGAGCGTATGACAATTAAAGAATCTATTCTTCATTTTAATGATGATATTAAAGCAGAAGAATTGGATGATGCAACTAAAGCGCGTGCTATTGCTGAACGTTTAGGTATTCCACTTAAAGATGGTTATGGTTTAGGTAAAGTACAAATTGAAATATTCGAAAAAACGGTAGAACATCGTTTAATGAATCCAACTTTTATTACCGCGTATCCAACAGAAGTGTCACCACTCGCCCGTCGCAATGATGAAGATCCTTTTGTGACTGATCGCTTTGAATTTTTTGTTGGTGGACGTGAAATTGCCAATGGTTTCTCAGAGCTTAATGATGCAGAAGATCAGGCTGAACGTTTTAAAGCACAAGTAGAAGAAAAAGAAGCCGGTGATGATGAAGCCATGTTTTTTGATCAGGATTATATCACTGCACTTGAACACGGCATGCCGCCCACCGCCGGCGAAGGTATTGGCATTGATCGTTTAGTGATGTTGTTCACTGACTCACCTTCAATTCGTGACGTGCTTCTTTTTCCACATATGAGGCCAGAAGCATAATTGAAAATTATGCTTGGGTCAGTCGCCACGGACTCCATGCCCTATCGCGACATTAGTACATCCTTGTACTTAATACTGGATGAAATCTCGAAGAGATTTCTGGAGTGCGGCCAGAAGCTTAATTGAATATATTTCTTTCCTTTCAATTAGAGTCTTCTTTTTCAAGACTGTAAGGTAAATCAATAAACTGGATTGCGGAGCCGCGGTTAGATTCAATATGCAGCTCTTCTTTTTCAGCCTTTTCTATTTGTAGAACGGCTAAAAACTCTACGCCTTTATCTTTTGACCAGCTGGCAGTGACGATTTGCCCCGCTTTTTGCTCACTTTCATCATTACTCATAATGGCTTGCCCTGATGCGGGCAGTGTGTCCGTTTTGACTGAGCCAATGAATAGTCGTCGTTTGAGTTTGCCTAAATAGTGCATACGGGCAACAACTTCCTGGCCAGGATAACACCCTTTAGTAAAACTGAGACTGTTAATGGCTTGAAGGTTCACCATTTGTGGCACAAAGGCTTCGACTGTTGCCGAAACAATTTCCGGGATGCCTGCGCGGATGGTCAGTAAATTCCAGCTATTTTCACCCATTGTCACAGCATCTGTTTGTAATTTTTGCCATAGATCTTTAATTTCTGCAAAGGAACCATGGACTTCATAACGGGGCAATTCCCCTGCTAACTTGATAATGGTAACGTCATTTTCTGTACATGAGTCATCTGTATTAGCAGGCAGATTTTTAAATATAGAAGCGAGTTTATTTGTGGCGTTGATTCCAGCAATACCCATACGAGATAATTCAGCACTGCTATCGGTAAGTTCAACTTTGCTGCGCATAACAAACATGCGTAAGCGTTTTAATGTTGCTTCAACAACGTCAGAACGCATACGCAAAAAATAATGTTCTTGTCGTTTAAATATTCTGAAGTTCGCCAGTATGCGACCTTTAGGATTGCAGTACGCACTGAGTTGCCCCGAACTTTCAGTGACGAGTTTTATATCATTGGTCAGCTGTCCTTGCAGAAATTCAATAACATCATCACCACTGGCTTCAATTAAAGCGTAATGACTTAGATCTGTAAGTACCAGGTTTGAATAGGCAGTTTGTTCTTCTTCAATAGAAAGACCAAAATTTTTAACCGTGTCGTTCTCGATGGTTGCATTAATGCTTAAGAGAAATTTTTCCCATTCTGTGTTCATATTTGGCCTGTAAAATTTATAATTTGAAAATTGTGACTTTATGCTGTATCAATAGTGTTACTGATTATAGGTTCAAAGATAACCCACGATAAGTGTGGGATGAATTATACCGTATGATTGGTAATCTTAAAATGAACTAATCTTAATATTATAGAACTAACTTTTGTGATTATATAAGGTTTTAAGAAATAATAACTTTTTAAAGCAATAAAATAACCTCAGGCTTTATATGAATATAAAAAATAATCGGCCAAAGCATTTAAATTTGTTAAAAATTCATTTGCCTATAACAGGCATTGCATCCATTAATCATCGGCTAAGTGGTTTGATTTTATTTCTTGCTATTCCTTTTAGTTTGTATCTTTTTCAACTCTCTTTAACTAGCCGTACTGGTTTTACAGAAATGTTACTGTTTTTATCGTCACCCTGGATCAAATTAGCTTTAGTTGTCTTACTCTGGTCATTTCTTCATCATTTACTGGCAGGTTTCCGTTTTTTATTGATCGATCAAAATATTGGAATATCACTATCTGTTGCACGTAAAACAGCATGGTTTGTGGTGTTTACAGCCGTGATATTGACGCTTCTTATTAGTGGAGTTTTGTTTCTATGAGTTTACAAGCACAAGGAATGCGCGCCTGGTTATTGCAGAGATTAACGGCTGTTTATATTGCTATTTATGTTTTATCTTTAATCGTCTGGGTTATGGCTCATTTACCGGTTAATTTCAGTAGCTGGAGCACTCTTTTTTCTAATCCCGTTATATTAATTACAACGATCATATTTTATATTTCACTTTTTATTCATGCGTGGGTTGGTATGCGTGATATTTTAGTTGATTACGCCAAACCCAGTAGTGTACGTTTTGTTTTACTCACCATACTCGCTTTATTTTTTATAGCAATGACAACATGGTTATTATTAATTGTGATTAACCAGGTACAAACATGAGTATTAAAAATCTGGAAAGACGTAAGTTCGATACACTTGTTATTGGTGCTGGTGGTGGTGGTTTACGATCTGCTTTGCAACTTGCAGAAGCGGATGCACATGTTGCTGTTGTTTCAAAAGTATTTCCAACACGTTCGCACACGGTTGCGGCACAAGGTGGGATGAATGCTGCACTGGCAAATGTGTTGCCGGACAACTGGCATTGGCATATGTATGACACCATAAAGGGCAGCGATTATCTTGGTGATCAGGATGCAATTGAATACATGTGCCGTTCAGCAGCACATCTTGTGTATGAACTTGAACACCAGGGTGTGCCATTTAGTCGCATGGATAGCGGGAAAATTTATCAACGGCCTTTTGGCGGTCAAAGCCAAAACTTTGGTGGTGAACAGGCGGCGCGTACTTGTGCTGCTGCAGATAGAACCGGGCATGCTATTTTACACACGCTTTATCAACAAAATATACGTGCTAAAACTCATTTTTTTGATGAATACTTTGCGATTGATTTAATTAAAGATAAAGACGGTTTTATTCTTGGTGCGTTGGTGCTTGAAATTGAAACCGGTGAACCATTATTAATTGAAGCAAAAACAACATTGCTGGCAACCGGTGGGGCGGGACAACTTTTTCGTACCAATACCAATGCACATATTAATACTGGTGATGGTTTGGCTATGGCATTGCGTGCAGGATTACCCTTGCAAGATATGGAGTTTTTTCAGTTTCATCCAACCGGTCTTGCCGGTAAAGGAATGTTAATAACAGAAGGGGCGCGTGGTGAGGGGGGGTATCTGGTTAATAAAGATGGCGAACGTTTTATGGAACGTTATGCACCTCATGCCAAAGACTTAGCCAGCCGCGATGTGGTTAGTCGCGCTATTGCAACAGAAGTGCGAGAAGGTCGTGGTTGTGGAGTCAATGCCGATCATGTGATGTTGAAGTTAGATCATCTTGGTCGTGATGTATTGTATAAACGTTTACCGGGTATATGCGATTTGTCAAAAACGTTTATGCACATTGATCCGGCTGAAGAACCTATTCCTGTTTTCCCAACGGCGCATTACACCATGGGTGGCATTCCAACAAATCGTTTCGGACAAGTTGTGGTGCCGGTTGATCAAGGTGAAGAATCCATCCCCGGTTTATATGCGGTAGGCGAGTGTGCTTGCGTCTCTGTACATGGTGCAAATCGTTTAGGCGGTAACTCTTTATTGGATATAGTGGTGTTTGGTCGTGCAGCGGGTAATGATATTAAAAAATATTTAAAAACCAATCGTCATCACCGGTTAATTGATGAAAAAAGTGTCGAACAGGCTCTGGCTCATTTAAAACGTTGGGATGAGCCAGTGGGTGATGGTAGTGAATCAGTGAATGAATTACGTGCTGAGTTACAAAAAACCATGGAAGATTATTGTAGCGTATTCAGAACTGAAGAAATTTTACAGCAAGGTTTAGATAAAGTTCTAAGCCTTGAACAAAGAATGAAAAATGTTCGTATTCAGGATCAAAGCAAAGTCTTTAATACGGCAAGAATAGAAGCGATGGAATTAGAAAATCTGGTTGATTTGGCTGTTGCGACTGTTAAGTCTGCACTGGAGCGTAAAGAAAGTCGTGGCGCGCATTCACGGATTGATTATCCTGATAGAGATGATGTTAGTTGGTTAAAACATAGTCTATATTATAAAGAAGGTCATCGAATGGATTATAAGCCGGTGACTTTAAAACCACTGTCAGTGGATAGTTTTCCACCTAAACCACGCGTTTATTAATAAGGTGTTTTATGCGTTTTAAAATCTACCGTTATAACCCGGAAACAGATAAAAAACCTTATATGCAGGACTTTGTTCTGGATGAAGTCACGGATGATATGATGTTACGTGATGCGTTGATTTTACTTAAAGCAAAAGATGAAACCTTAACTTTTCGTCACTCATGTGGTGAAGGTGTCTGCGGTTCGGATGCGATTAATATTAATGGCTCTAATGGACTGGCTTGTAAAAGTCGTTTATCAGAATTAAAACAACCTGTTGAAGTAAGGCCTCTTCCTGGTATGCCGGTTATTCGTGATTTGGTAGTCGATATGGAACAGTTTTATCATCATTATCGTGCGATTAAACCTTATCTTACTGTTCACGATCCTGTTCCTGAAGTTGAGTTCAAACAAACACCGGAGCAGCGTGATAAATTAGATGGTTTATATGAATGTATTTTATGTGGAGCTTGTACAACTTCGTGTCCTTCTTTTTGGTGGAACCCGGATAAATTTCGTGGTCCTGCCGCATTATTACAAGCTTATCGTTTTTTAGCAGATAGCCGTGATCAATCAACTGCTGAAAGATTACAGGAATTGGATGGGCCGTATCGCATGTTTCGTTGCCACTCTATTATGAATTGTGTCAATGTTTGTCCTAAGGGTTTAAACCCAACCGAGGCAATTCATAATATTAAAAAACTTATGATAAAGGATTTGATTTAGAAAATGTTATTCCCCGGCAATTTAGCTATGGATGAAACCCGCTTGCGCTGGCAATGTCGGCGTGGCATGCTTGAGCTGGATTTAATGTTGGAGTCGTTTGTTGAAAAACGTTATTTCGACTTACCTGTAAAAACAAAAAAAGCATTTCATCAATTATTGAATTGCCAGGATCAAATTTTACTGGATTATTTAATGGGGCAGGATGTCCCAACCGACAAGGATGTAGCCGATGTTGCAAAACAAATTCGAGATGCCGCTGGACCTGGTAATTAAATCCTCAAAAAAACTTTATTCTTATCTTGTTATTATTTTTTTATTATCTTTAGTTAGTATTTTCCTTACTTCGCTGTCAATAAGCGTAAAATTCCTTCTTGTTTTTATTTTAATTGCATTGATGATATTCGCCTTTAAAAAACAAAAGTTAAATAAAATTGTATCTATAAAATTAAGCAGTAATGACGAATGGGAAATAGAAATAAACAAGCAGTATTTTAATGTTGAATTGCATGGAGAATGTATTGTTACGCATTTTCTTGTTTGGTTAAATTTTACATCGTGTAATAGTTTTGGGCGGAAGAAAATTTTTCATGTTTTATTATTGCCTGATTCTATGGATAAAGATTTATTGCGGCAACTTCGTGTTCGCTTACGGTTTTTAAAAGATAGAACCGAAGAAGAAAGTAAAGAAAATATTTTTCACCACATTAGGGCAGGACGCCCGTAAGTAGAGCAATTGCTCCTGTATTGCCCTACCTCCTGCGTCCATGCAGTCGTGTGGTTCAATCTATTATTTGTGTTCAACAAACCCCTTTGGTCGTAATATGGTATTTTCAGGTTCATGTTCTGTATTTAAATCAGGGTAGTTCAAAGTGTAATGTAAACCTCGACTTTCTTTGCGCTCAATGGCAGATTGAATTATAAGATCTGCAACCATGGCGAGATTCCGTAACTCAAGTAAATCACTAGTAACACGAAAGTTACCATAGTACTCATCAATTTCTTTTAGTAATAAATTCACCCGACTTTTTGCGCGCTTAAGGCGTTTATCGGTTCTTACAATACCAACATAATCCCACATGAAGCGACGTAACTCATCCCAGTTATGGGTGACTACGACTTCTTCATCTGAATCTGTTACCCGACTTTCATCCCAGCTGGGCAGTTCGATATCTTCTATTTTATTTTGTTGTTGTTTTAAAATATGTTTACTCGCCGACTGAGCAAAGACCAGACATTCAAGAATTGAATTACTGGCCATGCGGTTTGCCCCATGCAAACCAGTGAAGGCGGTTTCACCAATAGCATAAAGCTGGTTTATATCAGTTTGGCCGTTAATATCGGTCATTACGCCGCCGCAGGTATAGTGCGCTGCGGGCACAACGGGAATGGGTTCTTTTGTTATATCAATTCCATATTCAAGACAGCGTTCATAAATGGTCGGGAACATACGGCTGATAAACTTGGCCGGTTTGTGACTAATATCCAGATAAACACATTCTGTACCGAGTCGTTTCATCTCGTGATCAATTGCGCGAGCCACAATATCGCGTGGTGCAAGTTCTGCGCGTTTATCAAACTTTTTCATAAAAGAGGTGCCGTCAGGCAAACGTAAAATACCGCCTTCACCGCGCACTGCTTCGGTAATGAGAAATGATTTTGCTTCTGAGTGGTAGAGGCAGGTTGGGTGGAACTGGTTAAATTCCATGTTCGCCACACGGCAGCCTGCGCGCCAGGCCATGGCAATACCGTCTCCAGTTGAGGTATCAGGATTGGTGGTATAAAGATAAACTTTACTTGCTCCACCCGTTGCCAGCACGGTATGTTTTGCCCTGAAAACCTCAACTCGATTAAATTTCCTGTCTAAAATATAGGCACCAAGACAGCTATTATTGTTATTTTTACCCATTTTTGCGCTGGTAATGAGATCAATGGCGTTGTGATGCTCATAAATTTCAATATTAGGGTGTGTGCGTACTTTGTGTTCCAGCGTTGTTTCAATCGCGCGGCCACTGGCATCCTGAGCATGAATAATACGTCGCTGGCTATGTCCACCTTCCTGGGTAAGGTGATAATCTTTGTTATTGCTGGTATGGGTGAATTTTATTCCTTGCTTAATGAGCCAGTCGATACTTTCAGCACCATGTTCTACAGTAAAGCGGACAATATCTTCATTACACAGATTTGCACCAGCCGCTAACGTGTCTTGAACATGAGATTCGATACTGTCCTGAGGATCGAGTACCGCGGCAACCCCGCCTTGCGCATAAAGCGTTGAGCCTTCTCGTAAAATACCCTTTGAAATCAATGAGATATGATGTGTGTCGGCAAGACGCAATGCCAGACTTAAACCGGCAGCGCCACCACCAATGATCAAAATATCTGTATTATGCTGCATGGAAAAGGCGATTCTCTATATCGTTATAATGAAAGGTGTTAAAGTAAGTTTGAATTATGATGTTACCTGAAAAAAACGTTATAAAAACAGATACAACAAAGAAAATTCGTATATATCGCGTTAAGAATAAAAGTTAATTAACCGCGAACTCTATCCCGTTTTTAATGTCTATTTTTATGTTCGGGAACCTTTAAAGCATGAAGGATAAGGAATAACCCGGATGGGTGAAAGAAATATAGATCAGGCGCTGGTTGAGCGCGTACAGAAAGGCGATAAAAAAGCATTCGACATATTGGTACTCAAATACCAGCAACGTGTCATGAATATTTTATCCCGTTATGTCCGCGATCCCTCGGAAGTACAGGATTTAGCCCAGGAAACATTTATTAAAGCATACCGGGCGTTAGCAACTTTTCGTGGTGACAGTGCTTTTTATACCTGGGTTTATCGCATCGCGATAAATACCGCGAAGAATTTTATTGTGGCGCAGGGACGTCGCCCCCCGAGGGATGATATTGAAGCTTCAGAAGCGGAACAATATTCCGGGGCGGATGGCTTAAGAGAACATGCCTCTCCGGAAAGAATTTTACTCAAGGATGAAATTGCCGAAATGGTTTTCAGCACCATTAATGAATTGCCAGAAGATTTGAAAATGGCCATTACATTAAGAGAGATTGAAGGTTTAAGTTATGACGAAATTGCTGAAACCATGTCTTGTCCAATTGGTACGGTAAGATCGCGTATCTTTAGGGCGCGAGAAACGATAGACGAAAAATTACGACCATTATTGAATGAATTTTAATAACTGAGATATAAATAAATTTAGATATATTATTTTAGATATATTAAAAGAGACGTAAATTATGAACGATAAAACTGACAAATTATCTGCCTTGATGGATGGTGAGTTACCTGACCAACAAGATCAGAACAAATGCTTTGAGCAACTTGCTAAAGATAAAGAAATGCAGGATGTCTGGCAGCGTTATCATTTAGCGCGTGACGCAATGAAAGGACAGTTATCTGCATTCCCTTCATTGGATATTTCTGCAGCGGTGAGTGAGTCGTTAAAAGCTGAGCCAGTGATTTTTACCCCAATGTGGCGTCGTTTAAGCCCACGTTACGTTTTGAAACAAGCGGCAGGTTTAGCTGTTGCTGCAGCGGTTGGTACGATTGCGGTACTGAGTGTTCAGCAAACACAATTAGTCTCATCAGATAATAGTACTATCGCAAAAGCGAATGGTGCCGAGACTACATATCAAGTGGCATCACAACTGCAACCCGGGAAAATTAGACAGGTAAGTTTTACCACGCGGCAAAAACTGGATGCGGCGGTTGAATCAAAACTCAGCGGTTACCTGGTTAATCATAATGAGTTTTCTACTTCAACACGGGTAAGTGGTGTTATGCCCTATACCCGTATAGTCAGTTTTGTTTCTTCATCTTCTACACCTTCTTTAATACAGGTTGATAATGAAAAATAAGTTTGTTTCGTTTCTTGCGCTGCTGCTGATTTCTTTTGTTGCCGTTGCTGATCATCCTAAAGAGGATGTTGAGAAGTGGTTGGCTAAAATGTATCAGGCTGCGCATATGCTTAACTATGAAGGTTCTTTTGTATATGGCCAGAATAATGAAATGACCTCTATGCAAATTATTCACAGTGTGGATAAAAAAGGTGAATTTGAACGTTTGATTTCACTTGATGGTAGTGGTCGGGAAGTAATTCGTAGCGGTGACACTGTTACTTGTATTTTGCCGGATAAAAAAGCGGTTGTGGTTGATAAAAGCCGTCCTGACTCCAAGTTTCCGCCAACTTTCCCTCTCAAAATTAAAGAACTATCAAAATTTTATAATTTTCATTTTGGTAAAGAAGGCATGGTTGCCGGACGTGCTGCAGTAAAATTAATGATCAAACCTAAAGATAAATATCGTTATGGTCATACATTGTGGGTTGATGCAAAAACAGGGTTATTGTTAAAGGATCATCTGATTGGAGATAATGGCAAAATAGTTGAGCAATTCATGTTTACGCAAATTAATTATCCTGATGCCATTGAAAAAAATCGTTTAGTGTCGCCTAACAAAAGCCAAAATAAAAAATTCACATGGTATAAGGCAAAAGATTTTAAATCTAAAAAAGAACCAAGAAAAAGCATGAGCTGGAAAGTAATGAAAGTTCCACCCGGTTTTATTCCAGGTGTGAAACGTCATCATAAAATGACCATGAGTGCGATGCCTGTAGAGCATTTTATGTATTCGGATGGTTTGTCTTCAATTTCAATATTTGTTGAAAAACAAATGAAGCAGAGTAAAAACCTTTTAGGTGGTTCAACTATGGGTGCAGTTAATGCTTACGGTCGTGCGGTTGGAGAATATCATGTCACTGTTGTTGGTGAGGTACCGCATGCTACGGTTAAAATGATTGGCGATTCAGTTGAACATATTAAATGATATATGATTACTGAAAACGCCATTGTTGTTTCTATCGATAATAATCAAACATGGATTGAAACCCAAAGGAAATCAGTTTGCGGACAATGTGCTGCTAACAAAGGGTGTGGTACATCTGTGTTATCAAAAGTGATAGGCAATAAGTTTTCAAAAATGAAAGTGATAAATAAAATAAATGCACAAGTGGGTGATGAAGTTGTTGTTACTTTAAATGAGCAGTCACTTTTAAAAGGGGCTTTTATGACTTATTTATTGCCATTGCTGTATTTGTTTTTATTTTCATTTTTTGGACAGTTTGTTAGTCAAAATCTGCAGATTCATAATAGTGAGTTACTAATTATTTCTTTTGCAGTATTGGGTTTTTATTTTGGTATGCGACATGTAAAAAGGTTTTCAGAAGCTATTGCTGAAAATGATAACTACCAGCCAGTCATACTTAAAAAAACGGATCATACTTCTTTCCTTGTTAATCTATAAATATTTAAAAAGTGAGTAATATTATGTTGATGCCTGTCATTAAAAAGGGTGCTTCGGCAACGGTTATTTTTCTGATTACATTATTGAGTTTTAATGTTTCTGCAGCAATGTCAGGCTTACCTGACTTTACCCAGTTAGTTGAAAAATATAGTGATGCGGTAGTAAATATCAGTACCACACAAAAAATAAAAAAACGCGGTAACATGCAACAGCAAATTCCGGGTTTACCTAACGATGGCCCTTTTGGTGATTTATTACGCCGCTTTTTTGAACAACAAAGTTATAAAAAAAATAATCATTTCAAAAATGAAGAAAACTCATATATCCAAACAAGACGAACAAATGATTCATTAGGATCAGGGTTTATTATTGATTCAGATGGTTACGTTGTTACGAATCACCATGTAATACGTGACGCAGATGAAATTATTGTGCGATTAAAAGATCGACGTGAACTTAAAGCAACCGTAGTCGGTTCAGATGCGCGTAGTGACATTGCGTTGTTAAAAATTGAAGCGGATAATTTACCGGTTGTTAAAGTTGGATCATCTGCAAATTTAAAAGTTGGTTCATGGGTGATGGCAATTGGTTCGCCCTTTGGTTTTGACCATTCTGTTTCTGTGGGCGTCATTAGTGCTATTGGCCGTACCTTACCCAGTGAAAGTTATGTGCCTTTTATTCAAACTGATGTTGCCATTAATCCGGGTAACTCAGGTGGGCCTCTCTTTAACTTAGACGGAGAGGTTATCGGTATAAATTCACAAATTTATAGTCGCACCGGTGGTTTTATGGGCTTGTCTTTTGCCATACCTATTGATGTTGCTAAAAATATCACTGAACAATTAAAACGCGATGGCCATGCAAAATGGGGTTGGTTAGGCGTTTTAATTCAGGATGTGAATAAAGAACTTGCAGAGTCATTTGGTATGAAAAAACCAATGGGAGCAGTTGTATTACGTGTCCTGGATGACACCCCTGCAAAGAAGGCTGGAATTGAAGTGGGTGATGTGATTACACACTTTGACAAGAGTACGATCACCCGATCATCAGATTTACCTCTCGCCGTTGGACAAGCGTCTATTGGCAGTAGTGTAAAACTCCGAGTGATACGTGATGGTAAACAAAAACGTCTACGAGTGACAATTGCTGAGTTACCTGCAGAAGAAGAACTGGCCCAAAAAGATAATAGTCCCCATGAAACTAAAAAAAGTAATCGATTAAATATTAGGGTTGTTACATTATCTAAAGATCAACGACAAAGTGCTAATGTTGATAATGGTGTTCTGGTGCAATCAGTAGAAATGGGGGCGGCATCAGTAGCAGGTATTCGACGTGGCGATATTTTACTTAAATTAAATGGTCAGACTATTAAAAATACAAAACAATTTTTGAAGATTGTAAAACAATTGCCTGAAAATAAATGGGTACGTGTGCTTATTCAACGTGAAGGTTCACCAAGGTTTTTGCCTTTGAAAATTACTGAGTAATGCCAGTTTAATGCCTGCTAATCAACTAACATTATATAGCCGACGTGGCTGCCATTTATGTGAAGACATGGAAAATCTGCTTCCTACTTATCTTGAGGAAGCGGGTTTATCTTTGAATACCCTTTATATTGATAATAACCCCATTTTAGAGCAACAATTTGGCAGCTTGGTTCCGGTTCTCAAGGCGGGCGAAAAGGAAATTTGCCACTATTTTCTTGATGTAAAAGCCTTGCAACAGTATATAAGCGAGATGGGAAATCCGTTAAACTAGCTGCTTGTGTGTATAGTGGATTTTCATCCAGGTTAAGGCGCTAAATGCGCCTTTTTTATGTTTAACGGAGTAGTTTGTGAGCAGTCCCCAGTGAGTGATTCCAATAGTGATTTGAGCCATATTCGCAATTTTTCAATTATTGCGCATATTGATCACGGTAAATCGACGCTTGCCGATCGTTTTATTCAAAAGTGTGGTGGTTTGAGTGAACGTGAGATGGCCAGTCAGGTTCTGGATTCAATGGATATTGAACGTGAACGGGGTATTACTATTAAAGCGCAGAGTGTAACCCTGAATTACAAAGCCAAAGATGGCAAAACTTACCAGCTTAATTTTATTGATACTCCGGGTCATGTCGATTTTTCATATGAAGTTTCTCGTTCGTTAGCTGCTTGTGAAGGCGCATTATTGGTTGTTGATGCTGCACAGGGTGTAGAAGCACAGAGTGTGGCAAATTGTTATACCGCGATTGAGCAGGGTCTGGAAGTTGTACCGGTATTAAACAAGATCGATCTTCCTGCTGCTGAACCTGAACGTGTCAGTATTGAAATTGAAGAAATTATTGGCATTGAAGCGTCTGAGGCACCCCGTATCTCTGCCAAAACGGGCATCGGTATTGATGATTTATTAGAAGATCTTGTTCGTCTTATTCCTCCGCCAAAAGGCGACAAAAATGCACCACTACAGGCATTAATCATTGATTCCTGGTTTGATAATTATCTGGGGGTTGTCTCTTTAGTCCGTGTTGTGAATGGCACTTTGCGCAAGAAACAAAAAATCCGCATTATGGCGGCAGGACGTGATCATTTAGTTGATCATGTCGGTATTTTCACCCCAAAACGAAAAGATTTAGACACCCTTTGTGCTGGTGAAGTGGGGTATGTCATCGCGGGAGTTAAAGACATTGATGGTGCTCCGGTTGGCGATACCATTACCGAAGTGAATAGACTTGCGGATGAAGCATTACCAGGATTTAAACAAATCCAACCCCGTGTATTTTCCGGCCTTTTCCCGGTTGCCGGAGATGATTATGAAAACCTGCGTGAAGCATTAGCCAAATTACGTCTTAATGATGCCGCTTTGTTTTATGAACCTGAGACATCAACTGCGTTAGGTTTTGGTTTTCGTTGTGGATTCCTGGGTTTGTTGCATATGGAGATTATTCAGGAACGACTGGAACGTGAATATGATCTTAATTTGATCACCACTGCACCTACTGTAGTTTTTGAAATTGAAAATAGCAAAGGTGAAGTTTTTAAAATTGAAAATCCGGCACAATTGCCTGAACCCAACTTCATTAATGAAATTCGTGAACCTATTGTTGTTGCTAACATATTAGTGCCGCATGAATATGTCGGGAATGTCATCACACTTTGTATTGAAAAACGTGGCGTGCAGAAAAATATGCAGTATCTTGGTAATCAGGTTTCCATTTCTTATGAAATGCCAATGAATGAAATTGTACTGGATTTTTTTGATCGACTGAAATCAACCAGTCGTGGTTATGCCTCAATGGATTATGAATTTGTACGTTTTCAGGCGGCAGATTTAGTGAAGCTGGATATCATGATTAACGGCGAAAAAGTGGATGCGTTATCTATTATTGTTCATCGTGATCAATCTATTTCACGGGGACGTGATTTAACCGAGCGTATGAAAGAGATTATCCCGCGACAAATGTTTGATGTTGCCATTCAGGCGACGATTGGAGCAAAAATTATTGCCCGAACAAATGTTAAAGCCTTACGTAAAAATGTAACGGCAAAATGTTATGGTGGTGATATTACCCGTAAGAAAAAATTATTAGAAAAACAAAAAGCTGGTAAACGTAGAATGAAACAAGTGGGCAGTGTTGAAATTCCACAAGAAGCATTCTTGGCAGTATTAAACACAGGAAAAGATAAATGAATATTGATTTTTCACTAGTGCTTGTCATTGTGGTTCTGGTTTCAGGGAGCATTTGGGCTATTGATGCATGGTTATTCGCACCTAAAAGAAATACCGGTGAAATTATTGAGCAGCAAGACAGCGATCTCACTAATGAACCTGCACTGGTTGAGTTTGCACGTTTTATTTTTCCCGTGGTGCTTATTGTCTTTTTGTTACGTGGGTTTATTGCAGAACCCTTTAGAATTCCTTCGGGTTCGATGTTACCCACACTGGAAATAGGTGATTTTATTCTGGTAAGCAAGTTTAGTTATGGGGTACGGCTACCTGTCATAAATAAAAAAATTATTGAGCTGGGTAACCCTGAAAGAGGCGATGTTGTGGTGTTTCGTTATCCAGAAAATCCCTCAATTGACTACATTAAACGGGTAATTGGTGTACCAGGGGATGAAATTGGCTATTATAATAAGATATTGTATATAAACGGAAAAATAGCCGAACAGCAGCCTAAAGGGGATTATTCTGCCGGTTACTATAATTTTAAAAGATTGGCCGAAAAACTGCCCAATCCGGAGTTAGAACACCACATTTTAACAAGTAATTTACAGCCCGCATCGGATTTTATTTTAGTGGTGCCCGAGAAAAGTTATTTTGTGATGGGCGATAACAGAGATAACAGTCGGGACAGTCGGGTATGGGGTTTTGTGCCAGACGAAAACCTGGTTGGCCGTGCATTTTTTGTCTGGATGAGCTGGGAATGGGGCCACTGGCCAAAGTGGCACAGGGCCGGAACGGTTATTCAGTAATTATTTTGATTGAAATACTTTTTAACTAATAATATTAAGTCGATAAGGAGTACATAATGCAGTCGAAGAATAAACAAAAGGGGCTGACAGGAGTTAGCATAATAGTATTACTGGTTTTTTTCGCATTTTTTGCGGTAGCACTTTTAAAAATTATGCCGATTTATTTTGACTCTTTTAAAGTTGGTGATGTTGTTTCGGCCTTAAAAGATGAACGTGGTCTTGGAGAGAAGCCAAATAGCCAAATTGTAAAAATGATTTTAAAACGTCTGGATGTCAACATGGTATCTGATGTAACAAAAGAGCACATTTTTATTGAAAAAATAAAGAATGAAGTTCTTATTGATGTTGAATATGAAGTGCGAAAACCGATGTTTGGTAATCTTGATGTTATCCTTAGCTTCAAAAAGAGTGTCGAGGTTCCGGCCATTTGAATCAGGTTAATAAAGTGAGTCAGATTTTTGACTATCACTTTAAAGATGAACGGCTCTTAATTTTAGCGTTAACCCATCGCAGTATGGGTTCTAATAATAATGAACGGCTTGAATTTCTTGGTGATTCTATTTTGGGCATGGTTATTAGTAGTGAATTATTTAATCGTTTCCCTGATGAAAGAGAAGGGGTCTTAACACGCCTTCGCTCAAGTTTAGTGAAAGGTGAAACATTAAGCGAAATTGCCGCAGAGTTAAATTTAGGCGAATATATAAAATTAGGTTCAGGTGAGTTAAAAAGTGGTGGTTATCGGCGTGCGTCGACATTGGCTGACGTAGTAGAGGCAATAATTGGCGCCATTTATCTTGATTCATCTGCGGATTCCGGAATAGGAAAAGTTAAAGAAATAATTCTAAAAATTTTTCACAGTCGTTTAAATAATTGTCAACCCGGTGGTGTTTTAAAAGATCCTAAAACACGTTTACAAGAGCATCTTCAATCCAGGGGGTTGCCGTTACCCACATATGATGTTGTTTCTATATCCGGGAAAGAACATCAACAAACCTTTAAAGTTTCTTGCTCAATAAAAGGTTTTTCTAACCATGTTGTTGCAACCGGCAGTAGTCGCCGTAAGGCCGAGCAAGCTGCAGCAGAAAAAGCACTAGATACACTAATTCATGAATAATACTAAAGAAGATTTTCGTTGTGGTTACGTCGCACTCATTGGTCGTCCTAACGTGGGTAAGTCAACCTTGATGAATTTTATTCTTGGGCAAAAAATCAGTATTACTTCACACAGGCCACAAACAACTCGCCATCGCATTCTTGGAATTAAAACCACGGATGCTGCACAAATTGTTTATGTTGATACTCCTGGTATTCATGACAATGAAAAAAAAGCGATGAACCGTTATATGAATCGTACCGCAGGTGTGAGTTTTAAACATGTTGATGTTATTGTTCTCCTGGTTGAAGCAATGCGCTGGACAGAAGAAGATGAATTGGTGATTAAACGTCTGCAAAATATATCTACGCCTGTCATTCTGGCAGTAAATAAAGTTGATTTTATAAAGAAAAAAGAAGAGTTATTACCATTTATTGAAAAAATTAAAAATAAATATGAATTTAAAGATATTATTCCCTTATCAGCGAAAAAAGGGGATAACATTGAAAGCTTCGAAAAAATTATTTTAGATTACCTTCCTCCTTCCGAAGCATTTTATTCTGAAGATCAAATTACCGATCGTAGTGAACGGTTTATGGCTTCTGAAATTATTCGAGAAAAACTCACGCGTAACCTTACCCAGGAACTTCCTTATAACCTGACTGTTGAAATTGAAAAGTTTACCCAAGATGGTAAATTACTCGATATCGCTGCAATTATCTGGGTTGAGCGTGATAATCAAAAAGCGATTATTATTGGTAAAAATGGCGCAAAGCTCAAAGATATGGGCACTAAAGCACGAATTGATATGGAAAAAATGTTTGGACAAAAAGTATTTTTACAGTTGTGGGTAAAAGTAAAAAGTGGCTGGTCAGATGATGAAAGAGCATTAAACAGTCTCGGTTATATTGACGATTATTAATTTATGTTAGCAGCTAGTCATCAGAGTCACCGTGTTAGTCTGCAATCTGCTTTTATTCTTCATGGGCGTGATTTTCAAAACACTAGTCGTTTGCTGGATATTTTTACTCTCGATTATGGTCGAATAACTCTGGTTGCAAAAGGAGCACGTTCACCACGCTCTAGATTACAGGGTATATTAGAACCTTTTACTCCACTTATTATTTCCTGGTCTGGAAAAGGTGAGGTACAAACCTTAACAGGAGCAGAATCTGTTAAAAGCACGATTAACTTGTCAGGCAAACAGGTGATGAGTGCATATTATATTAATGAATTATTACAGCGTTTAATGACTTTTCATGATCCGCATCCTGAATTGTTTTCTATATATAAAAAAACATTAGAAAGTTTTTTAAATAATGATGATGAATTAGTGCTTAGACGATTTGAAAAAAAATTATTAGCTGAAATTGGTTATGGTTTAAACCTTGAAGTAGAATCTGAAAATGGAGATGCTTTGAGTAAAGATGAAATGTATTATTACGATGTTGAAAAAGGGCCGGTAAATATAAAAATTAATGAAGTGAATGGTGAGTTTATTATTTCCGGACAAACTTTACTTGATCTTTCTGTTGGAGAATTTAGTTGTGCGCAAAGCCAAAAAGAAGCGAAACAGCTTATGAGAATTATTTTGAGTCATCATCTGGGTGACAAACCACTTAAAACAAGAAGTTTACATTGGTATAAACCATTATGAATATAATAAATCCAATATTACTTGGCGTAAACATTGATCATGTTGCGACCTTGCGTCAGTCACGTGGCACTTTATATCCTGAGCCTGTTCAGGCGGCGTTGGTTGCAGAACAAGCCGGTGCTGATGCGATTACACTTCATTTGCGTGAAGATCGTCGACATATTCAGGAACGTGATGTTGAAATATTTAAAGATGTGTTACAGACACGAATGAATCTTGAGATGGCGGTAACGGATGAAATGCTTAGTTATGCTGAAAAAATAAAGCCGGAAGACTGTTGCCTGGTACCTGAAAAACGCGAAGAACTCACTACCGAAGGTGGGCTTGATGTGGCTGGTCAAATGTTAAAAATGCGAGAAGCCTGTTCGCGTTTAGCTGATCGTGGTATCAGAGTTTCTCTTTTTATTGACGCAGATAAAAAACAAATAGAAGCAGCAGTAGAATGTGGAGCTCCTGTTGTTGAGATACACTCTGGACATTTTGCAGATGCTGAAACCGTCTATGAAAAAGAAAAAGAATATCAACGTATTATAGAAGCAGTGGAGTTTGCCGATAGTGTAGGTTTACATGTTAATGCCGGACATGGTTTGCATTACCACAATGTTAAAGAGATTGCTGTTATTCCTCAGGTTCGTGAGTTGAATATTGGTCATGCTATTATCGCACGCAGTATTTTCACTGGACTTGATGCGGCAGTGAAAGAGATGAAAGTGCTAATGGAATCGGCAAGAATATGATTTATGGTATTGGTACGGATATTGTTCATATTAATCGCATGCGTGATGATCTGAATAAATATGGTGACAAATTTGCCCGCCGCATTCTTACTGAGGCAGAATTTGCTGAGTTTCAAGGTAAATCTAATCAAGCCGCATTTTTAGCAAAACGATTTGCGGCTAAAGAAGCAACAGCAAAAGCCATGGGAACAGGGTTTAGTCAGGGGTTATCTTTACATCATATCGGCGTTGAGCATGATGAAGCCGGTAAACCTATTTTAGACTTTTCAGGTGTTGCGGAAAATTTTTTGCAAGAGAAGCAGATAAAGCAAACGCATTTAAGTTTGGCTGATGAGCGTGAATATGCGGTAGCGTTTGTGACTTTGGTATTATAACTTCGGTTTTATATTTGATTATCAACCCAGTCTTTTTTAAGAAAATCAGGTCCATCATTAATTAATTCCTGAATTTCCTGCAGTACTTCATCAACAAGTGAATGAAGTTGTGAGTAATTTTTTTCTTTTAATATTTTATCAAGTGCAGCAGCACTGTTCCTTAATTCTGGAACAATACAATATGCCGTTGCACCGTAAAGCTTATGAATATGTTCTTTAAGAGCATCCATATTGTTTGATTGAAAGCTGCTCTTAATTTGCTGTAGTCTTATTTCCAGCTCATTAAGCAACATGGCAAAAAGTTCTTTTGCCAGAGAAGCATTACCATTGGCGGCGGTAATAGATTGTTGAATATCCAATATTTTCGTCATTTTCAATTATAGCTTATTTATTCAGGGCTAACTGTGAGCTGGAAGTGTACTGTTGATATGAGGTTTAGTGCAAATACATGTTAAATTATTATAAAATAAGGGCGATTTTAATTCGTATTATTTTGATTTTATGGGTATTAACCAATGAATTCTACTGAAAATACTAATTTTCCGACAATTGAGTCTTTTGTCGGCAATACGCCATTAGTTCGTTTACAGCGCTTGCCTGGAAAGACCAGTAATACCATTTTGGTTAAATTAGAAGGTAATAATCCAGCGGGTTCGGTAAAAGACCGTCCTGCATTGAGCATGATTCAGCACGCAGAGTCTAGAGGTGAAATCACGCCCGGTGACACCCTTATTGAAGCAACCAGTGGTAATACCGGTATTGCTCTTGCCATGGTTGCGGCAATAAAAGGGTATCGAATGGTGTTAATTATGCCGGATAACATGAGTGTTGAGCGCCGTGCCTCAATGCGCAGTTATGGCGCTGAACTTGTTCTGGTTACTCAGGCTGAGGGTATGGAAGGCGCACGTGATCTTGCTCTGAAAATGCAGCAAGAAGGAAAGGGTAAGGTGTTGGATCAGTTCTCTAATCCTGATAATCCTTGTGCACATTATGAGACGACGGGACCTGAAATTTGGCGAGATACCGGGGGGAGAATCACCCATTTTGTCAGTGCCATGGGCACGACCGGTACCATTATGGGAACGTCGCGTTATTTAAAAGAACAAAATCCTGAGATACAAATTGTGGGTGTACAACCGGAAGAGGGCGCTTCGATTCCGGGAATTCGTCGCTGGACACAGGAATATTTGCCGAAAATTTTTGAAGCCAGTCGTGTTGATATGACGTTGGATATGGGTCAGGAAGATGCAGAAACAACGACTTTGAGACTGGCGAGCGAAGAAGGGATATTTTGTGGCATTTCGTCAGGTGGTGCGGTTGCCGCAGCATTAAGACTTTCATCTACGTTGGAAAATGCTGTGATTGTTACGATTATTTGTGATCGTGGTGATAGATACTTATCAACCAACATATTCCCATCTTAAACGGAGACCCTTGCACGAATAGCGGAGAAACCAGATAACCGCGTTAAAACCTCTTCAAAATGCTCATGTACTCATCGTACACTCCGCTTTTTCATCGGTTTTGCCTTGTTCTCTAGCTTCTCCGCTATCCGTGCAAAAGTTGATTCATTAAGTTTGGGCTTGGTACTTAGTATATTCTTAAACGTATATACTGATATTAAATTTACATTTGTAAAACTGGACAAATAAATACTATGCGTAGAAAACGAAAACCATTACAGGAGCATGAAGCGGTAGTGGAATCTTTAAGTCATGATGGAAAAGGTGTCTGTCGTGTTGAAGGAAAAGTTATTTTTGTAAGTGGTGCTTTACCGGGTGAACGTATTCGTTTTTCGTTCCGCCCACATAAAAGAAAACATGATGAAGGTAATTTAATTGAGGTTCTTGAAGCATCACCCGATCGCATAGAAGCTAAGTGTAAACACTATGGAGTCTGTGGCGGTTGTAGTTTTATGCACTTAACCAGCGAAAAACAAATTGAAGCTAAACAACAAATTTTACTGGATGGGTTAGAACATATTGGTAAAGTCAAAGCCAATGAAATATTACCACCTGTTACCACGCACCCATGGGGTTACCGAAGAAAAGCTCGTTTAGGTGTTAAATATGTTTTTAAAAAAGAAAAAGTTTTGGTTGGTTTTCGTGAACGTAGTGCGCCATACCTTGCAGAGTTAGAGCAGTGTGAAGTATTACATCCTGATGCGGGAATGCGGCTAACCTCTTTTGCTACACTCATTCGTAGTTTAAGTTGTTATGAGAAAATTGCCCAAATTGAAGTGGCTATAGCAGATGATATTAGTGCATTTGTGTTTCGAAATCTGGTGGAGTTAACCGAGGAAGATAAAGAAAAATTAATAAGTTATGCCAAAGAAGAAGCGATTGCCATTTATTTGCAACCAAAGGGACCGGATACCGTTACTCCACTTTACCCTGAAAATCCGCGATTACAATATAGTTTGCCAGAATACAACGTAACTCTGGACTTTGAACCAACAGACTTTACGCAGGTTAATCAGGATATTAATCCTAAAATGGTAAAGTTGGCATTAGAGTTATTAGACTTGCAGAAGAGTGATCACGTATTAGAGCTTTTTTGTGGTTTAGGTAACTTCACTTTGCCAATGGCGCGGTTTGCAAAAAAAATAACAGGTGTTGAAGGTGACGCGGAACTTATTCAACGAGCAAATAAAAACGCTGACAATAATGATATTAGCAATACTGATTTACACGTTGCTAATTTAATGGAAGACGTTTCCGATTGTGGCTGGATAAAAAATGACTACGATAAACTTTTACTGGACCCACCTCGCAGCGGTGCAAAAGAGATGTTGCCTTATATTAATAAAATGAATATTAAGCATATAGTTTATGTTTCCTGTAGTCCATCAACATTAGCCAGAGATGCAGGAACTTTGGTGAATGAAATGGGCTATACCCTGGAAAAAGTTGGTGTTATGGATATGTTTCCACATACCGCACACGTTGAATCTATTGCATTGTTTACAAAAAAGTAATATTTAAATGGCGATTGAAATAGAAAGAAAATTTTTATTAAAAAATTCATCCTGGAAAGAATTAGCTGATGAAGGGACGGCTTATTCGCAAGGTTATCTGGTAGGGAGTAATGCGGCATCAGTTCGAGTTCGTATTCAGGGAAAACGCGCTTTTTTAAATATCAAATCGGCAACCATTGATATAACCCGACAGGAATTTGAGTACGAAATTCCGCTCGAAGAAGCAACAGAAATGCTTGAAACATTATGCGAAAAACCTTTAGTCAGCAAAACACGTCACCTTCTTAAAAATGAGAACCATGTATGGGAGATTGATGTTTTTTCTGGAGATAATAAAGGTCTCATAGTTGCTGAAATTGAATTAAACGATAAAGATGAACACTTCGAAAAACCCGGATGGCTGGGTGATGAAGTATCCGATGATGCTCGTTATTATAATGTTAGTCTGGTAAAACATCCTTTTAAGAATTGGAATTAAAATAATAAACAACATGACAAACCTTAACAAAAATAATTCGGCAAAAATCATTGATATCGACGTTAATGAACAAAAATTAACGTTATTAGAAGATGATGTTGTTGTTGCCTGTTATTCAGTGTCAACGGCAAAAAATGGCATAGGGCAGCAAAATGGTAGTGAGTGCACGCCTTCTGGCTGGCATACAATACGGATTAAAATTGGCGTTGATGCAAAAGAAAATACAGTTTTTATTGGGCGAAGAAAGTCGGGTGAAATCTTTAATGAAGAACTTAAACAACAGCATCCTGAACGTGACTGGATCCTGACTCGAATACTCTGGTTAGGTGGACTGGAGCCGGGAAAAAATAAGGGTGGAGAAGTGGATACATTGCGCCGTTATATTTACATACACGGTTGCCCGGATAGCGACTCGTTTTCTATGCCGCTATCCCATGGTTGTGTAAAAATGCGTAATAAAGATATTATTGAACTGTTTGATAATGTTGATACAGATACTCGTGTTTTGATTCACGAGTCCAAAAAATAAAGAAACAGGAATACTTATGTCACTTGGTCCTATCATGCTGGATCTTGACTCAATTGAAATGAGTCCTGAAGAACGTGAGATTTTACAAAATCCACTTGTTGGTGGTGTAATATTATTTACTCGAAATTTTTCATCCGTTGAAAAACTGGTACATTTAGTAAACGAAATTCATCAGGTACGTAAGCCTCGTTTACTTGTCGCGGTTGATCATGAGGGAGGACGAGTTCAGCGTTTTCGTGATGGTTTTACTTCATTGCCAGCAGTTGGTCATTTTGGTGAAATTTATAAACACAATAAACAACGCGCACATTTATTGTCTGAAACAGCAGGCTGGATGATGGCGGCAGAGCTACGTGCGGTTGGTATTGATTTTAGTTTTGCTCCTGTTTTGGATGTGGATTATGGAATGAGTAAGGTCATTGGTGATCGTGCATTCCATCAGGATAATAAAATCATTGTTGAATTAGCGCACGCTTACACAAAGGGCATGCATGATGCGGGTATGGAAGCAACCGGAAAACATTTCCCTGGCCATGGCGCTGTTACCGCTGATTCACATATTGATATTCCGATTGATGACAGGGAATATAGTGAAATATATGCGAAGGACATTTTACCGTTTAAACGTATGATCCAGCATGGCATGGCAGCAGTGATGCCTGCGCATGTTATTTACCCTAAAGTTGATAAACTACCAGCAGGTTTTTCAGAAATCTGGCTTAAAGATATTTTGCGCAAACGTCTCGCTTTTCAGGGTGTTATATTCAGTGATGATTTAGATATGAAAGGTGCCAGTGTTATAGGTGAAAAATATGTTGATCGTGCTGAAAAAGCGTTATCGGCAGGATGTGATATGGTGTTGGTCTGTAATAATCGTGAAGGTGCAATAAATGTACTGGATAACTTAAGCGGACATAATGATCCTGTTTCGCATTTACGCCTGGCTCGAATGCATGGCAAACTTGAAATAACGATGGCGGAGTTACATAGAACCGGGAAATGGAAAAAATCATCTGATATATTAAAACGTTATCAGGATGATCCAACACTTGACTTAGAGTTTTAAATGTACAGGATTAAATAATTATAATGATAGAATACATGGAAAAATATTTGCCCTTTTTATACGATACGGATACCTGGGTTTTACAGGTGTTTGTTATCGTTTTTCTTGCATTGTTGCTGGATTATATTCAAAAGAAAATTTTAAGACGAATACAAAAGCGACTGGAGAAAACACCAAACCTCTGGGATGACGCATTTATTCATGCTGTGATAAAACCTTTAAGTATTTTAATTTGGGTGTTTGGTCTTTCTGTTGCAATGGAAATTTCCGGTTCAAGTCATGGTTTGAAAATATTTGAGGTTGGTGTGATTATTGTTGTCAGCTGGACATTTATTCGGTTAATTAGCTTCGTTGAAGCAAATGTGATTCAGCAGCAGGAAATAAAAGGTAAAAAAGTTGATAAAACAACAGCCGATGCTATAAGTCAGTTGTTACGCATTTCAGTTATTATCACCTCTATACTTGTTGGTCTGCAAAGCCTGGGATTTAATATCTCCGCAATTCTGGCCTTTGGTGGTATTGGTGGTATCGCAGTCGGTTTTGCCGCAAAAGATTTACTTGCCAATTTTTTTGGTGGGTTAATGATTTATATGGATCGTCCTTTTTCAGTAGGCGACTGGATCCGCTCACCTGATCGCAACATTGAAGGTACGGTTGAAAAAATTGGCTGGCGTTTAACCCTGATCCGTACTTTTGATAAACGCCCGCTTTATATACCGAACTCAATGTTTGCCAGTATCTCGGTAGAAAATCCCTCACGTATGACACATAGAAGAATTAATGAAACGATTGGTGTTCGTTATTATGATAGTAAACTTCTTCCGGTAATAATTTCAGATGTAAAAGAAATGTTATTAAACCATCCTGAGATAGATGCAACACAAACCTTGATGGTGAATTTTAATGAATTTTCAGCCTCGTCGTTAGATTTTTTTATTTATACTTTTACAAAAACCACTAACTGGATAAAGTTTCATGAAGTAAAACAGGATGTTTTATTTAAAATAACTGAAATTGTCGAAAAGCATGGTGCTGAAATGGCTTTTCCAACTTCAACGATTCATATTGAAAATGATGCCTTGCCTGAGATAGCCCCTAGAGAAAAATAATTAAGCGAAAAATAATTACTGGATAAATTAGCGTGGATATTAAAAGCATAAAAACAATTGAGTCAGAGTCGGATTGCTTATGTGATACTGAACAATTAAATAAAGTATTGGATTCATTAGCCAAAAAAATCACCTGTGATTTGAAAGATAAAAACCCACTTGTCCTTTGTGTTATGACGGGTGGACTTATTCCGACGGGTCATTTAATTACTCGTTTATCCTTCCCTTTACAACTCGATTATATTCATGCGACACGTTATCGTGGCGAGACGAGTGGGGGAGAATTGCACTGGATACAGGAACCGTCAATTTCTTTGCAAAAACGTAATGTACTTATTGTAGATGATATTTATGATGAAGGAATTACACTTGTTGAAATAGCAAAGTATTGTAAAGAAAAGGGTGCATCTAATGTATACACCGCTGTTCTTGTGAATAAAATTCATAACCGTAAAGAAAATTTTAAACTTGATTATGTTGGCATGGAAACAGAAGATCGTTACTTATTTGGATTTGGTATGGATTATAAAAATTATTTACGCAATGTAAATGCTATTCATGCTGTTAAAGGAATGTAAAAGAATGACTAAAATTGCGATTATTGGTGGTACAGGTTTAACTTCTATTAAGGGGCTTGAAATCACTGGAAGAGAAATTATCCAAACCCCTTTTGGCGAACCTTCTGGCCCATTAGTACAGGGTATTTTATCGGGAAATAAAGTCTATTTTTTACCACGGCATGGTGGCGGACATACCATACCGCCACATAAAATAAATTATCGCGCAAATATTTGGGCGTTAAAAGAAGCGGGTGTAGAGCAAGTGATTGCTGTTAATGCAGTTGGTGGGATTCGCAAGGATATGCAGCCGGGGATATTGGTCGTTCCAGATCAAATAATTGATTACACGGTTTCGCGTATTAATACTTTTTTTGACGAAGGTTTAAAACAAGTTGTCCATATTGATTTCACTTCTCCTTTTTGTGAAAGCCTTAGAACGAATATTATTAATGCAGCAACTTCTCATTCTATTACTATTATAAAAGAAGGTACCTATGCTGCATCACAAGGGCCGCGTTTAGAAACTGCTGCTGAAATTAATCGTCTGGAAAGAGATGGATGTCATCTTGTTGGTATGACATGTATGCCTGAAGCGGCACTGGCCAGAGAAAAAGAACTTTGTTATGCCAGTATCTCTGTGGTTGCGAATTTAGCTGCTGGCCGGGGAACTGAAAAATTAACAATGGACGTTATTGAAAAAAACCTGAATAAGGGTATGGAGCATGTTAGACAGTTGCTTGAGGCAGTAATTCCAACGCTGAACTAAACGCATCATTTTTATTAACGTTTTGTTGATGTTATTTTTTCTGGTTTTTCATAAGGTGTAATACGTATCAATATTCCTAAAACGGGATGATCTACATAATGCAATTCATTACTTCTAATGCGATGGCGTTTTTGTTTTAAGTGAATAACACCTTGTTTTTGCATCTGGTTACGCTCGTTTTCATTATCGAGTATTGCAAAAGGATTATCAGTGTCTGTTATTTCCGGAATTTTATTTTGATAGGTTAATTCTGCTTCCAGATGTAAATAGCGTGCTAAAGTAACACGTAATAAACCTTCCAGAATAGATGATGGCAAAGGTTTATTATCTGTCGTTTCGAAAGAGGAAATTGCTTCGGTATTTTGTGTTGGATTATTTTCATCTTCACTGGCAACAGGAGCCGCTGAAATTTCGCGCTTAAAATGAATAGGCAAAGCCAATTTTTTATCCAGGCCAGGCTGACGCCATACGGTGTGAAAAATAACGCGTTGGGTTTTTGATTTGGATATTTTTTCAACTTCACTTGTAAGCTGATAATGTTTTTTGCTTAACACTTTATAACTGGCTCTTAAATCAACATCATTTGGCAGCCATTCACTCATAACCGCTTGACCAAGCTGTACGGTTCTTTCCGGTTGGATTAAATTTACCTGAAGCGGCCAGATTTCCGAGTTTTTTGCTTCGTCAGTCAAATTCTCAATAATAACAACTTCGATATCATAATAGCGCATGTCTTCAGCAAAGCTGTTATTTGCGATTATAAAAAATAATATTGATATAAGTACTTTCAAGCTGCTGCTTCCTGTTATATTTGTTGAGGCCTTTAATATTTGCTTATTTTGTCATTGTTTGAGAGAAAATGCTAAACCTTATTGGGGATATGTGATGGCGGTACAAAAAGTTATAAAAATGGGGCATCCACTGCTATTAGCCCGGGCGGAAGAGGTTGAAAACTTCGGAACAGCGGAATTAGACCAGCTTGTTGCCGATATGCAGGACACCATGGCCGCCTTAAATGGTGCGGGTCTGGCAGCGCCACAAATTGCTGTCAGTCTCCGGGTCGTTATATTCGGAGTAGCCGAAAATCCACGCTATCCAGAGGTTGACTCGGTACCTGAAACCGTTCTGATTAATCCCGAAATCTCGATTATTGGTACTGAAAGAGAGTCCGCATGGGAAGGGTGCTTAAGTGTTCCTCACATGCGAGGGCTTGTACCGCGCTATACCTCGATTCGGTATCGAGGTTATGATGCACAAGGTAATCTAATTGAACGGGAAGCGCACGGTTTTCATGCCCGTGTTGTGCAACATGAAGTTGATCATTTAGATGGTGTTTTATATCCCAGCCGTATTGAAAATCTAAAAGATTTTGGTTTTGAAGATGAATTATTCTCTGGACCACACCATGATGAGGATGAATTGTGATTAAACTCATTCATATGAGCACAGCTTTTATCAGTATTAGTTTATTTATGCTTCGTGGTTTTTGGGTATTTAGAGAATCACCAATGATGACGAAAAAATGGGTGAAAATACTACCACATGTTAATGACACGGCTTTATTGATCACCGCTGTTTTTCTGGCGATGGGAATCCATCAATATCCTTTTACTCATGATTGGCTAACCGCTAAATTAGTTGCTTTGTTTTTTTATATTGGTTTTGGCATGTTTGCTTTAAAACGCGCCAAAGAAATAAAAAATAAGGTGATTTTTTTTATATTAGCATTGTTAACGTTTAATTATATTGTGGGTGTAGCCTTAACACGAACTGTGGGTTGGCTTTTTTAATACAACAGATTTTATGACCCATTGTAATCATTCACCTCTTAATTTTAAAAGCCATTTAAAGAAACATATTTATAACAGTTTAATTAAATAGTAGTTATGATATAGATCATCATTACTGAATGTTCTATAAACAGTATAGGCAGTCTATTAAGTATGTGTTTTATTCTGATAATAATATTATGGCTTACTTAAGTATTCCACACCTTGAAGACATAAAATTAATATGGTTAGAAGAAAACTAAGATAAGTTGTCTCAAACTAAGGAAGCTCCATATGTCACTTATTGAAGCAAACGGCCTTTGCAAGACTTACCAAGCCGGTGATATTGCAGTAAAGGCTATCAAAGAAGCCAGCTTTAACATTGATGCGGGTTCATTTGTGAGTTTTGTTGGTCCGTCGGGTAGCGGCAAGAGCACATTATTAAATATGATTGGTTGCCTGGACTCGCCAAGTTGTGGTGAGTTACATGTTGCTAGTACTGACGTTACTTCATTGAGTCAGAAAGAAGCCGCTATTTTCAGGGGGGAGAATATTGGTTTTGTATTTCAGGATTTTAATTTGATCCCGGTTCTATCTGTTTATGAAAATGTGGAGTACCCACTTATCATGGTGCAAAACTGGGCGGCCGCAAAACGTCGTGAACAAGTGTTGGAATTACTTGATGCCGTTGGGATGAAGGAACAAGCAGACAAGCTTCCAAGTCAGCTGTCTGGTGGACAGAAACAACGAGTGGCCATCGCGAGGGCACTTGTTACAAATGCAAAATTAGTACTTGCAGATGAGCCAACGGCCAACTTAGATAGTGCCACCGCTCACCGTGTTATTGATTTAATGAAATCAATGCGCGAAAAGTTTGATACAACATTTATATTTTCGACACATGATCCAAAAATAATGGCAGAAGCCGAAGTTATTTATACTCTTGTTGATGGAAGTATCGAAAACAAAGAGGAGTTGGCATCATGATGAATATCCTTAAAATTGCTTCTAAAAATTTGATGCGCTACCGACGCAGAACAATACTTACTACTATGCTTATTACTATCGGTATTGTGGCTGTTTTGTTGTTTATTTCCTTGTCAGGATCTTTTCGTGCATTGATGGTTGGCCAGATTACAGACTCCATGCTTGGCCATATTCAGATCCACAAAAAGGGTTACGTTGCCTCTATCGAAAGCTTACCTTTGACATTAAATATGAAACCGGCCATGGTAGAGAAAGTTACCGATTATCTTAGTGAGCGTGATGATATAGAAGCCTGGACGACACGCATTAAATTTGGCGCTATGTTTAGTAACTTTAAAGAAACTACGAGTATTCGATTTAATTCTATTGACCCGGAAATGGAAATTGCGACTTCTCCGTTATTACCCGGAAGATTAATACAAGGTGATCGCGAAGCAGCATTTGTTGAACCGGGAAAAATAGTGATCCCTGAATTGATTGCTAAAGGGCTCAAAGTTAAAGTGGGTGACTCAATAGTGATTGTTGCTACTAATCGTGAAGGTTCAGTCAATGGTAATACATTTGTGATACGCGGTGTGCTTGAAGGTATCTCTGGACCGGGTGGGCGTGATGGTTACATGCATGTGGACGATGCTCGCAATTTGTTACGCATGGAAGATAATGAAATTAGTGAAATTGCTATTCGTCTGAAGTCATCAAAAAACCTGAGTAAAATTCACAAAGAAATGAGTACTTATTTCGGACAGTTTATTAACAAGGCAGGCAAACCCGCGTTTGACGTACACACGTGGGAAAAGCTCTCACCGTTTTCTAATATTGCTAAAATGATTGATATGCTTGATCTCTTCATTAAGGTGATGCTTGTTGCTATCGTATTAATTAGTATTATGAATGTGATGCTGATGGCGGTATATGAACGTATAAACGAAATCGGTACCATTGCAGCAATTGGTACAATACCTTCACGTATACTTTCGTTATTTGTTACTGAAGGTTTGTTGCTGGGGATTCTTGGCGCGTTTATTGGTTCAGTGATTAGTTTTATAGTTGTTTATATTATGAACGTCAAAACTATTTCGTTTTCGTTTGGCCGACAGGAGAATCTTGTTCTTCAACCAACCTTGGATATGAATGAAGTACTCATGATTTCAATGGTTGTGATTTTGGTTGCTGTACTCGCTAGCTTACAACCTGCATGGAAAGCATCTCGAATGGATCCTATCGAGGCGTTACGTCATTTCTAATATATTCATACTTTAAGAGAATAAAATTATGCGCATAAAAATATGCTTATTAACTTTTTATATTATTGTGGCTTTATTAACAAGTACTTCTTTTGCAGATGATGGTACAACGATATTAAAAAAAGTAGATCGTAACTTACAACCTGAATCCTATGAAATGTATCGCAAATTGATCAACCTTGAACCTGACGGTGACCGAAAAGAATTTGTTCTTTATAGTATTAAAAAAGGGCGAGATAAGATGGTTGCCTTGTTTCTCGATCCGCCTAGTGAAAAAGGGCGTAGCTCACTACGTGATGGCGATAACATGTGGTTGTATATCCCCAATGTGGGCAAACCTTTACGTATCACCAGCTTACAATCAGTTGTTGGAGGTGTCTTCAATAATTCCGATATCCTGCGCCTGGATTATAGTCAGGAATATAATATAATCAGTCTGGTAAACGATGAGGATAAACATATTCTAGAGTTGAAAGCTAAAACCAATAGCGTTGCTTATGATCGTTTAAAAATGTGGGTTGAAAAGAAAAACCTGGTACCAACAAAAATAGAGGCTTATGCTGCGAGTGGGTTATTAATTAAAACACTCCATTATTCGAAAATTAAAGATTTTGGTAACGGTATCATTCGGCCCTCCATGTTACAAACTGATAGCCCACTTTATCAGGGTTATCAATCGATCATGTTGTTTTCTAACATTAAGAAACGCACATTTGCGGATGAAGTCTTTACGCTCAATTACATGTCTCGAATTGAAAGTTTACGATGAAAGTGTCACAGCATGTTTTCATGCTGATGTTGTTTCTTCTGTCTGGCTACAGTATAGCAGCCGAAGAATTCAGTTTTGATGTATCTTCATACCAAAAGAAAAACTATCGTCTGGGTGGTTATTTTGATTATTCATTGAATTATCAGAAGCTCAATCAAGACGCTGCTGCCAACGTTCTCTTTTTTATTAATCAAACACCCCCTGATTCGCTCACACAACACACGGGTATAATAGAACTCAACGGCGACTACAAGCAGGATAAGTGGCAAGCACGTTTTAATTTTCATGCAGAGGCTTACGATAATGAGCTTGTTAGTGAACAACAAGGTGTTCTCTATGAAGCAGTCGCCACATATCAACCTGCTACGGGTATCACTCTAGAGACGGGGAAAAAAGCCATAAAATGGGGTAAAGGATACGCCTGGAACCCAGTGGGTTTTGTTGAACGCCCAAAAGATCCAAATGACCCCTATATTTCACGTGAAGGTTATGTCGTTGCCACAGCAGATATCATTAAAAGTTTTACCGGTGATATCAAGACTCTTGCTTTTACACCTGTCTTCTTACCAGTTACAGATAAAATAAATGAGGACTTTGGTCAAGTTGAGAGTAATAACATTGCCGCAAAGCTTTACCTGCTTTATAAAGATACAGACATTGACATTGTTTTTCTAAATCAAGGTAGTCGTAGTTTACGTTATGGATTTGATTTTGCAAAAAATATAAACACTAAATTTGAAGTGCATGGCGAATGGGCTTATTTTGATAAGGTTACTACACAATTCGTATCAGACAGCGGCATTATTAGTAGTGAAACTGATTCAACCACACGCTGGTTATTGGGGTTACGTTATCTAACAGATAATGACACCACTATTATTGCTGAGTATTATAGAAATAATAGCGGTTATTCCACATCCGAAATGAAATCTTTTTTTACTGCTGTGGATAGTGCTAGTGCGAGCAATAATACGGCTTTGTTAACAACACTCGCAACAGTTGGATCAAAAACTTTTCTTACACGAAATCCCGGTAAAGAATACCTGTACCTTCGACTCAGCACTAAGGAACCATTTGACTGGGTGTACTTTGTTCCGGCAATGACTGTTATCTATAATCTTGGTGATAACAGCTATTCTTTATTACCCGAAATTATGTACACGGGTTTAGAGAACCTTGAACTTCGTTTTAAAGCGACCCTTCTTTATGGTGATAATAATAGTGAGTTTATAGAGAAACGTAATGAACAGAAATACGAGTTTCGCTTACGTTATTTTTTTTAGCTTGTTTTAATTTGCTGCTATAAACAGTCAGTCGTCTATGAAAGATATTCAAATAACTCTTCTAAAGCTTTAATTCTAAATTCAAGATTAATAATAGGTTTCAACAAACGTAATTTATCATTTCCGTCAAGCTTGTAGGTGTTGGATTGGCTTTGAATAAGCCTAATTATTTTCATAGGATCAATATCAGGTTGTTCGACAAATATAATGCGACCACATTCCTGACCATAATCAATCTTTTTAATACCGAGTTTTGCTGCGCTTAATTTAAGTTCTGTTACCTGGTGCAATGTTTTAACGGGTTCAGGTAATAAGCCAAACCGGTCGATCATTTCAACCTGTAATTCTTTTAATTCATTTATATCTGCGGCGTTGGCGATTCGTTTATACATAATGAGTCGTTCGTGAACATCGGGAATGTAATCGTTGGGGATTAGGGCGGGAACATGCAAATCAATTTCTGCGCCTTGATGCAGTGGTTTATCAAGATCAGGAACTTTACCTTGTTTTAATGCTGTCACTGCACGTTCCAGTAGTTCAGTGTACATGCTAAAACCAATTTCTATCATTTGCCCGCTTTGACCATCGCCCAGCAACTCACCTGCACCGCGGATTTCAAGATCGTGTGTCGCCAGGGTAAAACCGGTTCCTAAGGATTCAATGGATTCAATTGCTTCAAGACGTTTTTTAGCATCAGAAGTTAATGTTTTGCGTTTAGGAGTTATTAAATAGGCGTAAGCACGATGATGAGAACGGCCAACACGGCCGCGTAATTGATAAAGTTGTGCTAAACCAAAACGATCCGCTTTGTTTATGATGATGGTATTGGCACTTGGGATATCAATACCGGTTTCAATAATGGTAGTACAAACAAGAATATTAAAACGTTGATGATAAAAATCAGACATGACCCGTTCCAGTTCACGTTCGCGCATTTGGCCGTGTGCAAATTGTACATTGGCTTCCGGAATAAGCTCGGCTAATTTATGTCTTTGCTTATCAATCGTCGCAACATCATTGTGTAAAAAATAAACTTGCCCGCCACGTTTTATTTCACGCAAGCAGGCTTCTTTGATCATGTCGTCTTTCCACTCGGTAACGAATGTTTTAATTGCGAGACGTTTTGCCGGTGGACTGGCGATAATGGATAATTCACGTAAGCCAGACATTGCCATGTTTAATGTCCGCGGGATCGGTGTTGCGGTTAAGGTTAAGATATCAATTTCTGAACGCAGTGATTTGAATATTTCTTTTTGTCGTACACCAAAACGATGTTCTTCATCTATTACCACAAGACCAAGATTTTTATATTTAACATCTGCTTGCAGTAATTTATGTGTGCCGATAACGATATCAACTTTACCTGCGTCTAAATCTTTTAGAACTTGTGTTTGTTCTTTTTTCGTACTAAAACGCGATAACGATTCAATCTGTACCGGCCAGTCAGCAAAGCGATCACGAAAGTTTTCGGTATGTTGCTGGGTTAATAATGTTGTCGGTGCTAAAACGGCTACTTGTTTTCCCGCCTGCACAGCAATAAAAGCCGCACGCATGGCGACTTCTGTTTTACCAAAACCAACATCGCCACAGATGAGTTGATCCATTGGTTTTGCTGATCGCATGTCACGAATAACATTATCAATGGCGGTTTGCTGATCGGGTGTTTCTTCAAAAGGAAAACCTGCTGCAAAGGCCTGATATTGCATTTCATCAATAGTGTAAGCAAAGCCCGTTTGTGCTTCACGCCGAGCATAAATATCCAGTAACTCTGCGGCAACATCATGTACTTGTTCGCGGGCTTTCTTTTTCGCTTTTTCCCACTGTCCACTGCCTAAACGATGTAGCGGGGCGTTCTCTGGCGATGCACCTGTATAACGGCTAATAAGATGTAATGAACTAACCGGAACATAGAGTTTGTCATTATTCGCATATTCCAGTGTTAAAAATTCTGTATCCAGTTCACCAATGGTTAATGTTTGTAAACCAAGATAACGACCGACACCATAATCCTCATGAACTACAGGTGCGTTTAAAGTTAGCTCGGCTAAATTTTTAACAATACTGTCAGTATCACGTAACGATTTTTTACGTCGCCGGCGTTGTAATACTTGTAAGCCAAATAGTTGTGGCTCAGCAATAACGGCTATAGCGGGATTACTTAGCAGCAATCCATCATCAAGCGGGGCAACTGTGATAGCAAGCTGATGTTTGTCTGTAATAAACTCCTGCCAGTTTGCTACTGTTTTAGGCTGAATATCATTGTCACGTAACATCTCGATCAGTGTTTCGCGTCGTCCGGTTGTTTCAGCGGCAAATAATACCTGGCCGTTAAAGTTATTAAGAAATTGTTTTAAAGCTGCGGCCGCTTCACTGGCACGAACATCAAAAGTCAGTGGAGGAGGTGCTTCTGTGGCAAAGTTTATTGCTTGCGTATTTTCATATTCATAATGTTGCAGTTCAACCCGCGGGAATCGTTTGAAGTGACTGAACACTTCATTAACTGGTATAAAAACTTCATCGGGTTGTAACAATGGATGCTCAAGATCATGTCTGCCTTGTTCATACCGTTCATTAATTTCTGACCAGAATGTTTCAACTTCCGTATTTACGTCATCGGCAGTAATGAGCAATGTTGAATCAGGTAAATAATCAAACAGGCTAATTGTTTCTTCAAAAAATAACGGTAAGTAATATTCAATACCGGGGGATGCGAGTCCATTTGTTACATCTCGATATATGTTTGTTTGCTGTGGGTCGCCTTCAAAACGTGCGCGAAAAGCAGTCCTGAATTTTGCAATCGCATCTTTGTTTAAAGGAAACTCACGTGCAGGTAATAGTTTAATCTGGCTGACTTTTTCGATGGATAGCTGGGTTTCCGGATTAAAGGTTCGAATGCTTTCAATTTCATCATCAAACAGTTCTATTCGGTAAGGATGTTTACTGCCCATTGGAAAAAGATCAAATAAACTGCCACGAACAGCAAATTCGCCATGCTCCATAACAGATGAGACACAGTTGTAACCACTGTGCTCCAAACGTAGTCTCATTTCATCTAAATTAAAATGCTGTTCTAATTTTAAAGATAAACAAAAACCATCAAGATAACTTTTGGGAGCAATGCGATGCATCAGTGTTTGTATAGGTGCAATCAAAATACCCTGGGTTAAATCAGGCAGTCTGGATAAGGTGGTTAAACGTTCTGAAATGATATCCTGATGCGGAGAGAATCTATCGTAAGGTAATGTTTCCCAGTCAGGAAATTGCAGTATTGAGATATCTTTTTGCGTCATATAAAAACGCAATGAATATTGCAGACGTTGCGCTGAGGCCATATCCGCGGTAATAACTAAAACAGGCCCTGAATGCTGCGCCGCAGTTGTGCTCAATACTAGCCCGTAACTGCTACCGTAAAGTTTACCCCATTGGCTACGGAAACCTGCTTTTGCAGGGCGTACAGGTTTAAAAGGGGAGTTAAGGGCAGAGCTGGAATGATTCATTTATTAAGGTCAATATATTACTAAACAAACCGTATTCTACTACAGGATTTACAGAACGACTATTTAAAAAGAGCGCTTAACGTATTTCTTCAATACTGAATTTTTTTTCCATAATTTCAGGTTTGATGATCGCATAACCTTCCTGTTGCCAGTGGCCGAGTTCAATAATGGCAGAAGGTATTACTTTTACAAAATTTTGAAAATCTTTCGTGGTATAACCAAAATCTTTTGCGGCCAGGCCACAAACTCGAAATTCTACTCCTAACAAACTGTAATACTTCATTCTCTCAACAGCCGTTTTATATTTTCCATAATTTTTCTTTGCCAGGGTCACAATTTCAGTTCCGTGAATAATGACTTTTATATCCATGAATTCGGGTGCGTAATTGTAAGGTTCTTCTGTTAAAGGATTAATGTAGGAGCGTAACCAGTATAAAGCAGAATTAATTTTGTTTGGGTTGTCATAATAAAATTCAAAAACGACTTTGGGTTCTTTATAAGGCGTTTGCACAAAAGTAGCTTGTTCTGCCAGGACGACAGAAGTATTAAATAAGAAGATAAGAATAAAAAAAATTCGCATATCAAGACTCCTGTTTATGACGAAAAGGAAATCTGCATATACCTTATAGTTTAGTAGATAAAATGTGTATTTGGAGGTTTACAAACAAAAATGCCGGGAAAATCCCGGCATTTTTTAAGGTTGTTTAAAACTAAAAATTAGAATTTAAAATAAACACCTGCGAAAAGACCTGAAAACTCAATATCAGTTTGTACTGCATCGATGTCAACTTCTACGGATTGTGTTCTTGTACCGACTTCAATACCTAGATTAAAGTCTGTTGTATAGGTTAGCTTAGCTGTAACATCTGTAATATTGTCATCGCTTGAGCTAATAGTATTAATTTCTGCTACTAAAGCGAAGCCGGCAGGTAAGAGAATTTCTGCAGCAGCATAGATCATCGGCACTGTGCCTGAGAAAGTTGTACTGCTGGGTACTAATCCTGTTGTGAAAATACCATCTATTTTTCGTGCGGTAACACCTAAATCCAGACTGACAACATTATCAAGGATTTCGTAATAGAGAGTTGCGTCAGTTTGATCAAGGTCTAATATTGTATTAACAGTATTTCCCGCTGCGGTCACTGCTACAGTGGCGTATTTAAAATTTGGGAGAAGAGGAACAGGGTGTTCTAATGAAAAATAGGTATAACTTTCGTTCTTTTCTGTTTCATTTAAAGTATCTGCACCAATGGTCGAGATAATCGTACCGCTCGGAGTTTGAGACCAGCTGCCAGTACCGGCTTGAAAACCAAGTACTGTTGCAGCGAAGCCTGTTAAGGGTAAAAGTGCGACTAATGCACCAAGAAGTAATTTTTTCATATGTCACCTAAAAGCTGATGGGTTAATTTAATTATTTGTAGTTAACACAATGGTTATCTCTAATTTTATCGGTTGCTGCGGAGAAAACTCAAGTTTAAATAGGCTCTATTTGGAGATAAAAGAGTTTAAATTGTGAGCCATGTACGGTATTTGTGATTTTTTCTTTATTATTGTCTTAGAATTAGTGTGTCACCACGCTGGGTAAATTCAATATATTTTAAAAATGACATTCCCATCAAGATTTCATCATGATCCATTTTCGGGTTAATTGACGCGCGAACATTTTGTAATTTAATGTTTCCAATGCTGACGCTTTCCAATGTCGTTAGGTGGGCGGTAATTGTGCCATTGGCTGTTTGGTACTGTCGCTCCTGTCCATAGCTGAGCTTTAGTTTTTTTGCGATTTTATCGGGAATAGAGATGTCACTTGCCCCGGTATCAAGCATGAAAGTAACCGAGTGATTATTGATTTCTCCCTGGGTGACATAGTGACCGTAGCGGTTTCGTTTTAAAATAACAACGCGCTGCTTGTCCAAATTTTGCATAAGAACCTGTTGATTGGGGTTATAATCACGCTCAAGCAAGTTATTAAATAAAAAAAACACCATAATCATAAGCGCAATCCACATTGCAACAATAAACTTATGACCTAGTCGTTTTTGTTCTTTGTTTTCTGATGACATTTAATAGTTGTTTCTTTTCTTAAGGCTGATTATTATGACGTTAAATTCATAAAAATTATAATTAAAGTTAAAGGAAGAGAAAATATGGCTAAGTCTTTATTTAAATTCATTTTAATATTTACCATATTTGTTTCATTGTTTTCCTGTTCTGTTTCACCTGATCCAGCGGTATTACTGGATAAATCCGTGACTTCGTATGAAAGAGCTATTCGCTGGGGTGAGTTTGTTCGAGCTAAATCATTTCATAAAAATGCCTCTGAGTTGTCGGATCTTGAACGTCGGCGATTGAAGTTTTATCGGGTTACAGCTTATACAACTCTTCAAAGCGATACGCCTGACCCACATAACGCTTATTTTACTGTTGAAATAAAATATTATAAAAATGATCGGCTAGTGATAAAGTCAGTTACCGTAAAACAACACTGGAAAAGAGAAAAAAAGGGTAAGCTCTGGTATCTTGATTCATCTTTTCCGAAATTTAGATGAGGCGCAGCAAGGATTTGATGAGCATTTAAAATTATATTGAATTATTCGCTGTTTAATTATTTACGACAGCATGGATAACATATTCACTTTCAAAATAGACCGTAAAACTGCTGTATGTCCATTTTGATATCGGTGGCTGACCAACAGCAGGCTCTTTACTCAGAGCATCGCCGAAACGACTTTGTACCATTTCCATAGACATACCACGTCCCGGTAATTGAACGGTATATTCCGTTGTTTGTGTTTCATTGGTTGGTAAATTGATTTCTTCTGCAAATACGTTTGCGGACAATCCAAGGATTAGCAGTCCTGTTGCAGTAATATGACTTAGCCTTAACATGTCATGACTCCATTAGTCTCAAATTATGAGTAAACTATACTCTATCAATGGCTTACAGGCAAAAGTTAAGCCATATTGTCTCACCAGCGCCAAATAAGTTGTAAATGCAGAGTGTCAGCCTAAAGGTTCTATTTGGTTAAAATTCACTCAAAAAAATGAGAAATATCAATGGTATGACTGAAAGTGGTTTTCAGTTAAAATTTGCCCATGTTTAAACCAGTAGAACTCTTTATCGGCCTTCGCTATACCCGCGCCAAGCGCCGTAATCATTTTATCTCTTTCATTTCGCTGTCATCCATGCTCGGAATAGCGCTTGGCGTTTTAGCGATGATTACGGTTTTATCGGTGATGAACGGCTTTGAAAAAGAAGTGAGAGAGAGAATGCTTGATATGATTTCTCATCTTACCGTGACGGATTTTGATGGGAAATTAAAGAGCTGGCCTAAAGTTGCGACTGAAATGAAAAAACATCAGGATATTCTTGCTGTTGCTCCATATATTGAAGCACAAGGTATGTTGATGAATCGGGGCAGTGTTCAGGGTGTCATTATACGTGGAGTGATGCCTGAAAAAGAGCAGTTTGTGTCTAAAGTTGCGTCCAGAATGAAAGTGGGCGACTTCAAAAATCTCAAAGCAGGAAAATTTGGTGTTTTGCTTGGCCAGGATTTGGCGCGAATACTCGGTGTTCAGGTTGGAGATAAAGTGACCATGGTGACCTCTGCAGTTAATGTTACCCCGGCAGGGATTGCTCCCAGACTTAAACGTTTTACGGTAGTCGGTGTGTTTTACATTGGCCACAATCAATATGACAGTTCCATGGCTTTAGTGCATGTCAGTGATGCACAAAAATTATTTCGTATGAAAGGTGTTGTGACCGGTGTACGCGCCAAACTGGATAACCTGTTCGATGCTCCTCAGCTACGTGAGGAATTGCAGGATGGCATTATGAGTGAATACTGGGTACGAGACTGGAGCAGTTATAATGCTAACTGGTTTCGTGCGGTTAAAACTGAAAAACGAATGATTTTTTTATTAATGCTTTTGATTATCGCAGTTGCTGCATTCAATGTTGTTTCAACTTTGGTTATGGTTGTTACCGACAAACAAAGTGATATTGCTATCTTAAGGACACTCGGTGCTTCACCCCGCAGCATTACCGGTATATTCATGGTGCAGGGTTCTATTATTGGGATAACAGGTACGGTACTGGGTACGGTTTGTGGCGTCAGCTTGTCCTTGAATCTTGAATCGGTTGTATTATTTTTTGAAAATTTGTTTGGTTTCCATGTGCTTGATCCCAGTATTTATTATATCAGCACCTTACCTTCTGATTTACATTGGGATGATGTTTGGCTTATTT
>JAUWUS010000047.1 GCA_030617815.1 Gammaproteobacteria bacterium | reverse complement strand
ATCGCGTTGCTCCGGTTGATACCTCGAATCCTTTCATCGCACGTGATATCCCAACGACTGATGAAAGTATGATTGTGCTTGTTTTCCGTAACCCGGAAAATGTTGATTTTCCTTATTTTCAAAACATGATTCAGGATTCATTCATGTCTCGTCCAAATACAATCGTTGTACCAGGTAGTAAAATGGGTTTTGCCATGGAATTAGTTCTTAATCCAATTATTCATGATTTGATTATAAACAAGAAAAAATAAAATATTTCATGATATAAAAAAGGGAGCTGTTGCTCCCTTTTTTAATTATTGCTTTATTTTAGTCCTAGAAGCCTATTCTGAAATTCAGACCAAGTCCATCTATAGCATCACTACTTGTAAAATTTAAACCTGCCGACATGGTTTTGTTGATGTTGTAACGAACTTCACCCTGTACACCAAAGTCGATATCAAAAGCACTATTATAGAAAGCACCACCTGCTAATTCTACGCTTTCATTTAGATTAAAACGAACACCTGCTGTCAATAATACCCCTGTGTCACTGTCTCCCAGTACAGGCCCATCGATATCAGCATCAACAAGGGAAACGGTAAAAACCGCATCCATGTCTTTATTTACCGGCATATGATAACCCGCACCAATACTTAATTCGCTGTAATCAACATCAACGCCAAAATCATCATTAGTAGCATCAACATAACGGCCAATAATGAATATGTCTTTATTAACTTCATATGAGCCCGTTAGTGCCAAGCCCTCAAAATCGCCTGTTTCATAACCCAGTTGCCCGTAGCTATAATTAAAATCAGCCGCATGTGTCGCCAATGATAGAGAAGCAAGTAATGCAATCGCTCCCATTTTTTTTATTGTGATCATAATGATCTCCATGTTTAAGTAAAAAAAGTTTTAACCAGCATACTAATAAGTATACCTGTGTATTAATGATGTTTTTATAATATTAACCTTTAATTAACAACTGTGGTATTTTTTGTACCCCACCGATCAACACCACAACCTTAAAGCCTTTTTGCACTAATAAAAAAGCAGCAGCGGAACTACGCCGACTAGTGCCACAATAACAAATATATTCTTTTTTCTTATCCAGCTCTTTCATTCGCAAACGCAACTCATGCAATGGAATATTTATCGAACCGGGCAAATGGCTATGATTGAATTCAGTCACATGACGAACATCTAACCAGACATCTCCTTTTGCAACCCTTACCTGAGCCTCATCCGACGTAACACGATCAAGTAAAGGTTCTTTTAATAGTTCATTAAAATCTGCTTTTGCTAAACGCATCAGTTGTCCTGATGTTGCCATGGTAACGGATGCATTACGTTTGGAACCTGATAATAATGCTTCTTCACCAAAACTCGCTCCCGCACTCAAAGAGGCTAACTCAACCACTCGCGTAACCAGGGCTTCACCCTCAGTCAAAACATAATAATAATCTCCAGGGCTACCTTGTTGAATAACCACTTCATTTTTTGCAACAGGTATCGTTTCCATTTTTTGCAACAGAGTTTTTATATTTGCCGGCGGCATATTTTTAAAAGCCATAATATGACGCATGCGTCGAACCCAGTTCCGATGATCTTCTTTATCAGGATTGGTATTATCTATTTCTGCATTTTTAGCCGGCGACTCCATGACGGACTTTTTTAACGCCATCGTCCCACCCGCTTCAATAATAATGGTTTGATCATGTGCAGGCTCTTCTTTTTCCTCAGCCACTGCAAGCTGATCCCAGGTCAACATATAATCAAGAACACTGTTATCAATACGTAAAACTTTCACCAGGGTTATTGCTGTGCAGCTTATTTGTCGTGGCTGTCCCTCTGCAAGCGGGTATTTTGCGTCAGCAGCTTTATGGGTCATAACCGTACTCAGGTTTTGAGAAACCGAGGTCATTTGTACATCACCATTGAGCAAATAGACACTTTGATTATCAACATCACCTTCTCTGAAAATAGTGACGCCCATACTTAATTCTTCAACATCAACCAAACCTTGCAGTTCTCCCAGACGCTCCACAGATAAAGTGGAAATGGGCTCAAAAGCTTTCAACTGCTCAATGGTAATTTTTTGTTTTTCACTCATATTTTGACATCACAACCTTAATGTAAGTTAGCTCCATTGACTGAAATGTAGACATTTTGGCATAAAACTTGTCACTCTTTTTAGCAGCTATCTCCTGCTATGTCACTGTCTTTGCCCCTATTCTTATACGATTTACAGTAGATTAAAAACAGTTTGTTAAATGCATCACACCTTTACCATAAAACGATAAAAAATTTCATAACAATGACGACAAAGTCGACTTAGGCCTTTAACCCTATAAACTGGGTTCACGCACACATAAATTCGCTTTCTCAATGACACCTCAAGCACTGTTACAACAATATATAAAGATGAACATCAATTTGATTTATTTACTCCAAAAGCACTAATAGACCGCCCTAAACCAGGATTTATGAGTACACAAGAATGAGTCCACCAGCACAAAAACTCAATCCACAGTATTGCTGATCACTGATAATCCGGGAGATGCAATGAATAATATGAAATACTTTAATTGGAGGAATTTTTTCTCATAAAAACAAGCCTGGCATTTATTAACCAGCAATGCGGACAGAACTTCACGCGGCTAAATATAGTCGCAAACAAAAAACCCACGTTTGACTAAACAAGTGTTAAAACTTTTTTCAACAGGTACAACTAAACTTTTAGTCCACCCAACCGTTTCGTAACCTGCAGCTTATTCCAAAAAACACCCGCAGCAAAACTTAGCGCTATTAAAACAAGAATCACTACAATCCAAAACCAGAATTTATCTTCATGCTGGTTCGCGATGAGATCTGCTCGTTCCAGAGACCATTCACGTTGCTTCGCTTTAAAATCATCCACTTGTTCATTTAACAGGGTATTTGCTTTTTCAAGCACATTGATTTCTTCACTTTCTTGTAAACGTTCTTTTTTCAACTTGTCATATTTCATCTGAAAAGCATTAAGTTGAATAATTGCGGGTGCTTTTTTAGTGACGTAAATATCTTTTACCCAGCCCGAGATACCTTTATCCGTGGTAATTCTCACATAACCATCTGCCCGTTCATGCAACTCCAGACGCATTCCAGTAAAAACCACACCAATAGGCGGCACGCTACTTACCGGCTCAGCTCTCACACCTACCCGCAAATGATCGCTAACGTATATGTACTCAGCAGCACTTACGCTTGTTACGCCATTCAACATTATCAAACTGATTATTATGAATAAAAAATATCCCGGCATATGATTATAAAAAACTCTATTTATATATTTTTTCATTTTTGTATTCGATATCAATATTTTTAATTAGCATAACAGTTAAATTAGCGGAAAAGTCTTTATTTCCTTTAATAGTAAGATATGCACTTATTAGACCAACTACAATGATTACTGGATAAAACATGACTTAAGCCGGTTTATTTTAAAACATATGTATTATTCAAACGTGTAAACGGCATCATCCTCAATAAATAGACTAATGGGTTGTAAACACTGACCCTGACAGGGTCCCGAAACACATTCGCCACTATCTGGCTTAAATAAAGCACCGTGCAAGCTGCATTGCAAAAAGAAACCATCTAAACTAAAAAACTGCTCTTTTTGCCAGTTAAGGGTTACCCCTGTATGCGGACAGCTATTTTCATAAGCATAATAATGCTGCTTAAAATAAATAAGAAATGCATCCTGTGTAAGCACATCATTTTTCACACGAAATTCCCTGCATGACAATTCTGCCAAATCTTTCAAATCACAGATTTTTTGTCTCACTGCACCCACCTTTGTGAAAATATGACAACAAATAAAAAAAATTAACAAAAATTGTTTTTTATCTATAAATACAGGTATAGTAGCGTCAAAGCTTCTTTAATGCATATGAAGCATAATAATTATTATCAAGATAAACTGAATTTAGTTATCTCAACTTAACGCTAACAAATCAAACCTATTTAAGGAGCAAACATGGCCGCTAAGAAAAAAGCCAAGAAAAAAACTGCTAAAAAATCAGCCGCACCCGCTAAAAAAATCAAAGCCATCAAAGAACCTATGACTAAATCAGCTTTGTACACTGAACTTGCAGATCGTACAGAATTGAAGAAAAAAGAGATTGTTACTGTTTTTGAAGAATTAGCAGATATCATCAATGGTCACGTTCGTAAAAATGGCGCAGGTGTATTTACTATGCCTGGTTTAATGAAAGTTAAAGTTGTTCGTAAACCAGCAACTAAAGCCAGACCCGGAATTAATCCGTTCACGGGCGAGGAAACTATTTTCAAAGCAAAACCTGCACGTAATGTTGTTAAAGTGCAACCTTTGAAAGCACTGAAAGATATGGCTCTCTAAACGGAGAGTCAGGTTGAGGGCAATTAATTTGCCCTCGACTATTTTATATTCGATAAATTTAAAAACTTAAATTAAGTGCAATATAAGCACCTTTGTCCAAGGTTATATCCGCAACATTTTCAATTGACACATCAATTTTTTGATAACCTGCCATCACTCTTGCCTGAGGTGTTATTTGAAAACTTAAATAAGCACTATATTCTGTTAAGCCATCTGCATCTGCAAAAGAAACAATGTCGGGTGCAATGTAATAATAAGCCCCAACACCCAAGCCACCCCAGGATTCCGGTGATAACAGTAAATCGCCACCAATCGCCATAGCCGATACCGTATATGGCCCCAAGTCTGCAAAATAAGCACGCGCACCAACCGACACAATCAAGGGCATAGAAACACTTTCGCCACGAACCAGTAATCCTACATTGATTAGATAATCATTATTATTATTGTATAAAAAACCCATCTCCATTTCGGAGCCACTAAAAACTTCAGTGAGATACATAAATCTTGCGCTATCATCGCCTAACTGAATATTAATTTCTTCTGCAGAAGCGGCGCTACTCATGAATAATGTTGTTACCAGTAATACAATTCGTAAATGCATAAACGTTTTCCTTTAAACAAATTGGCTAACCTTGATTTTTATTTATTTTAAGCGAAAGCGATGCCAAGGTATACAATATATTTAAACGAGTATTGTCATCTATTTAAAAATAACAAATAATTTACAAAAGTCTGAAAAATAGAATATATTTATTCTTCTAAACCTTTTTGTATGACATCTTTAATATTTTTTACCATCCTTTGCAACTGTTCCGGCGAATCAGGGATTTCTGCTCCCGATGACTGCTCGCGCCGTTTTTGAGCAACCATTTCAATTCTTTTGCCGACTTCAGGCTGTTTTTTAATAAACTCCAGCATAACGCTACGTTCAATGCGTAACATATCAACCCGATCAATTGCAGAAACGGTTGCGACACGAGGTGAGCCAGTTAAAACAGCCCATTCGCCAAAATAATCACCCGAATGTATTAACGCCAGATTAATCCTGCGCCCATCTAAATCATTCGAAACCCGCGCAATACCACGAATAAGAATATAAAAATAATCCCCCTCTTCACCTTCACTGACAATCACCCCACCCTCCGGGACGCTAACGATCGATGCTGCATCAATCAAGGGGATTAACGCATCTTTATCCAGTTGACGAAATAAATCGACACTGCGTAATGCTGTTTCACTTAAACGTCTTTTATAACGCTCTAATATTGCACTGTATAATTCAGAACGTCCGGTAATTACCTTTTCAAACGCTTCGCCCGGAATAATTAATAATACGCTTGGTTTGGTTACCCTCACAGTTGAAATCCGCGGTGAATTAAATAATGCTGAAATCTCACCAAAAACTTCTCCACGCTTTAAATACGCCAACACAACCTGATCATTATTACTTCCTTCACTTATTTCTACCTCACCCATAACAAGAATAAAAATGCGACGATCAACTTCTCCTTGTTTGCATAACACCTCATCAATTGAGGCCGAATGAACCACACCGTAGTCAATTAGAACCTGTTTTTCATCGGGAGTAAGTAAATCACCAAAAGCAGTTTGTTTATCAATGACTTTCTCAATAACATCGTAAATTTCTTTGCTTTTATCCATAATAATATTATCCTTTGGCAAGAGGGTACGCTTAGTATAAAGGCTCTACTCGTAAATAAAACAGAAGCAAATCACAAAATAACGGACTATTTACAAAAAACACACTGCATTAACGATTTATTTTATATAATAATAAAATCTTAATAATGGCAAACAAGCGAAAACAAAAAACATGTTAAAAAAATCACTTTTCTTATTTTTACTTTTAAATTCAACTTTCGCCTTTTCTTCACCCTCTTTCCTGGTTGATATAAACTGGCTGGCAAAAAATTTAAATTCGTCTTCCATTCGCCTCATTGATATGTCAGACGACACACAATTCCAGCGTTTCCACATACCGGGAGCAACACACCTGCCATATGCAGCGATAAATATGCATAATAAAAAAGGGGTAAGTTTAAGTGTTGGCAAAGATAATATTATTAAAGTTCTAGGTTTGTTAGGCATCCAGGCTAAACACCATGTTGTGATTTATGATGATATGGGCGGCTTACATGCAGGCCGCCTTTTCTGGGAATTAGAAAAAATAGGCCATAAAAATATCTCAATTTTAAATGGTGGCTTGGTAAAATGGATTCTTGCAGGGAAAAAAGTCACCGCCAAATCTCAAAATATAAAAGCCGTTCAATATAAAACCGCTATAAAATCTGGCCGTAATAATACTGCCACACTTGAAGAAATACTTAGCACAACATTTAATAGTAAAAGCATATTGCTCGATGTACGCAGTAAAGAAGAATATAGCGGACACCCGCGTTACCCAAGAACAGGGCACATTCCAAAAGCAAAATGGTGGGAGTGGTCGCAGTCCGTTAATTTTGAAAATGCCTTTAAAATGCAAAAGCAAACAATGCTGAAAAAACAGTTACAACAACTCGGCATCAGTAAAACAAATACACCGATCACTCTTTATTGTCAGTCAGCACATCGGGCGGCACAAAGTTACTTTACCTTACGTCAGTTAGGCTTTGAAAATGTAAAAGTTTATGATGGTTCCATGTCTGAATACAGCAAAATTAAATCAGCGCCTTTAATCAAGGGACTCAAACCTTAATTTTATTAATTGGCTGGCACAGTCCGTGATTGTGCCCATGCTCTTAATGCAGAAATTTGTTTATCCATCACTATCGATAACGGTTTTGTATTGTTAATCGCTTTTACGATATCCGTTGTTCTTAATGTTGCAGTGGCCATCGCGTAAAGAGCAGAAACAAGGGCTTGTTCTATTTCTGCCCCGGAAAATCCCTGGCTTACCTGCGCTAACTCTTTAAGATTAAAATCTACAATTTCAAGATCACGTTTTCGCAAATGGATTGAAAAAATATTTTCACGTGTTTTTTCATCCGGCAAATCAACAAAAAATATTTCATCCATTCGTCCTTTACGAATAAGTTCTGGTGGTAATGACTGAATGTCATTCGCTGTTGCCACCAAAAACACATGTTTTTTATTTTCTGCTAACCAGGTTAAAAAAGTCCCTAATAATCTTTTTGATGTACCACCGTCCGAATCACTACTGCTAAAACCTTTTTCCATTTCATCAATCCATAAAACACAGGGCGCCATTGTTTCTGCGGCTTTTAATGATTGTCTGAGATTTTTTTCTGATTCACCATGATATTTATTGTATAAAGCTGCAAAATCCAGTCGTAACAAAGGCAAACCCCACACACCCGCAACAGACTTTGCCGCTAAACTCTTACCGCAACCCTGAACACCCAGTAACAAAACACCTTTTGGCCGATCATGCTGTTGTGAATCATTAAATGCGTTACGCCGCTGCTCCAGCCATTTTTTTAAATTGGCAAAACCGCCAACAGCAGAAAATTTTTCAGTCTCATATTCAAAATGTAATATTCCATCCTGGTTGAGTAATTGATATTTAGCCTGCATAACCTCTGGTAAATCAGATTCATTAATTGCACCATCATCATAAATAGCGCCTCGCGCCAAACGCTTTACCTCTGAGCGGCTCAAACCATTTAGATTTTTTATTAACGCAGCAAGATTTTTACGATTCGATTTAACTTTTTTACCGTTTTTGTTGGCCCATTTTTTTGCTTCCTGTTTAACAATTTTTTCGATTTCTTCTGTAGAAGGTAATGTTAATTCAAAGTTAGCGGTCACACTACGTAACTCATCCGGCAACTTACAATCTACCCCAAGAAAAATTAATGTTTTAGCAATGCTTTCAAACTGGTAAACGATATCTTTTATTAATCGTACATGAACAGGATCCTTAAGATGATGTTGAAAATCAATTAAGATAAAAACCCCGGGCAGGTTTTGTTCTTTGATATTTAATAACACTTCAGCAGGTTCAACACTCTCTGCGTCTGCTTCTATTGCAAACATTAAACTGGTTAAACCCTCGGTTATTTTCCATTGATAAAACCCCCGATCAACTGAAGCCCGAATGGATTTTAATAGTTCAAGGGCACGCTTTTCTTCTCTGGTTTTAATTGAAATTAAAGGTGTCTGTGAATTTATAATTACCGCAATGTCGTGCCTGTCATTCATTTTATTTTCTTCTTCTTTTATATATTTATTTTTATCCAGCATAACATGAACTTAAGCTGGCAATTGCTCTATTAATTTATTATGTCATTGATTTTTATGCAAAAAAAACCTTCCTCAGCGCTCAACGGGGGAAGGTTCATGCAATGGGGTGCATGAAGGGATAAGCTGTTATTACAAAAATGCCAGAACCACAAAATTTAATGCTGAACAACATTCCAGAGAAAATGTAGTATCTTTAAATTTAGTCGTACAAAACACCTCTTGCAAGTTTTTTAGCTAAATTTCTGATTAATTTTTTTAATAAAGATCATCACATTTCTTACAATTCAGCTCTGTGCCAATGAATTTCGCACGACTTTCAGCCTGCTCCACCCAGGGTCGATTGAACCAGGGCGGATTATGCCGCACATGCCGGGTATGCCCACAACTTAAAAGGGCCATCCAGTCATCCTTTTCATCTTTCTCAAAAGCAACAACCTTCTGCTTCAACTTAACACTGACCTAGTCACGAAAATTATCATATTGCAGAGGCATATCAAGTTTTGCTTCTTTCAAAAGAGCAATCGTTTGCTGCAAATCATCACGTTTTTTCCCGGTGACACGAACCTTATCGCCCTGAATAGCCGATTGAACCTTTAATTTTTTCTCTTTAATCAGCTTAACAATTTTTCGTGAAGTGTCTTTATCCAAACCCTGCCTAATGGTGACTTTTTGCTTCACTTGTTTGCCAAGTTTTGTGGCATCTGCTATATCCAGACAGGAGATATCAATACCACGGCGATGCAGCTTGTTTTGTAATATATCCAGCATTTGTTGCAGTTGAATGTCTGCGTCAGCGGTCATGGTAATGAGGTCATTCGCACGCTCAAAAGTTGCTGTAACGCCACGAAAATCAAACCGGGTACTCAACTCTCTATTCGCCTGATCAAGCGCATTGGTTACTTCATGAGAATCAACTTCTGAGACCACATCAAAAGATGGCATGGACACTTCTCCTTAATATTTTATACATTTAAACCAAGTCAAAGCAGGTTATTTAAGCTAACAGGCATGAAATATGCTTATAACTTATTAAGCAAAAATCTGATGTTCCGGGACATATTATCCGATAAATATACCGCTTGTGAATTATGGCTTGGGCGAAAACACGAAATTTACAAAGTGATAACCAGTTCAAAGTTTAATTGAATTCAAGCAACTATAGTATGTCTATTACTCGGAGGCCATAATGAAACCATCACTGACAGTTCTGTTCACTTTACTCATCACAAGCGGCCTGTCTGGCTGCAATACACTACAAACAAATAATATAGCCTCAGCCTGCGAACAAGGCATTGAAAGCCTTGACCAGCGTTTAAATGCCCGTTCACATACCGTTCATCAGACAAATTTAAGCCGTGCAAATTCATTGTTAATCTCAGCAAAAATACAACAACAATTTGCCGAATATCCTGGTTGTGTGGAGAAAGTAAACCGTGCACAAGATTATTTAAGTGGTCGGAAAACGGCCATTATTAGCCGCTTATCAATATAAAAACCGCGAACCAGATGTCACTGGCTCGTGACTCAGGAACAAATTTTATCAGCAGAGGAACTAACCACATGATGAAAACCATGGTTTAAACCAGTTTTCTAAAGGTGAAAATCGTGCAAAATTAAAACAATAGCAAGATTAAAGAAATCTTACGCCGAAATTATAACCATGCTCAACCAGCTCAACATACTTAACTTCACCCGCAATATTGATTTCCCGTTTTTGACCATTTTGAATAAGACTAAACGTTAAACGAAGTAATTCGCCCTTTAATCGAGGCGAATTCGCATACAACCCCATACCGGATGTCGAAATATTATTCGCTTTTATAACCGCTGTTTTGCCGTCAACAGAATCCAGAATGATCTTCCTGTCAAACACTGTACGGCGATGCTTCCTTTTATCCATAAGTTTCTCCATAACTTTAATTAAAGCTTGCTTCCGAGCGTAATACCAGAAAAAAATGATTATTCTTCAATGTTTAGACGTTTTTTTTCTGTTTCCTGATAAATTCTCATTTCTTCCATAAGCTCTTCTTTACGATCAGTCAGGAAAATTAACCCTAAGCCGAAACCAATCGTTGCTCCGGCAATATGTACAACAAAATTTGTTCCGGACTGGGCATCTGAAAAAACAAGGCTATAAATATCCCAACCAATATATACGACGGCCAACAACCAGGCCGGAATACGCACTACCTTAAAAAACACAATCAACCAGAGGAAACACCGAATATTAACTTTTGGCATCAAATAAACAAAAACACCTATCATTCCCATGACCACACCCGACAAACCTAATGTTGCGGCCGCCTCATTTATATTAACCATGACTAACGAATATGTTAAATGTGTGCCAACAGCAAGTGAACTAAAAATAAACACATAACGCAACATACCCAAAATCATTTCAATCGATGCTGCAAAGGCAAAAAAGAAAAATAAATTACCCAGCAAATGATCCCAATCCGCATGGGCAAAAGCAGCCGTGATCATATTTTTCAAATTATATGAATGCGGTTCATACATAATTTGCGTTGTTAAATCCTGTTCAACGCCACTGAGCCTGAATTCACGAAGTTTTTCTTCCAGCATGCCACGAATATGTATTATATTTATTGCATCTTTACGAATTGCATTAGCATCAAGCCGTTCTATATATTTGTCTATAACCGCATCTGGATGTTTACTTGTATGAATATTATAAAAAACATCATTACACTCATTTTCAAAAAGTTCATTTATTTTTCTACCGTTTTGCGTGCTCTCACTATTATTAACCATCGATACTTTTTTGATAACAATCCAGAATATTCTGTCATGTTTTTTCTCACAAAAACTTTTTGTGGCAGCGACTATATTTTTGGAACTGACACCCTGTTGTATAAATACATAAATACAAACAAGACAAACTAAAATCGTCAGTAAGGGGAAACGATTAAAATTAAGATCAACGCGAAAAGGGAAAAAAAACATACGGGCAAATTCCGGTCAGTTATTGTTATCTATTTATTAAACAAGATTGAACATAAAAAAGCAGATAGTCACCCAAAGAACCGCTGATTAAAACCTGATAGTTTACACAGCAATAAAAACGTTTTATTAAATAAATAAAAATTTATCCTCAGGATACTTTTAACAAATAATTTAATGCAACTAAATCAAGCCTCATGATTCCAAATGTACTTTAAATTGTCCATGGAAAAACGTTCACCATGATACTCATAATCAACAAATACAAGACCAAAACCTTCATCTGTCACACGCACAACCCGGGTGTTAAACCTGACATTGGGGTACACCGAGCTCAAAAACTGAAGCTTAATATGCGCACCTTTAGGTAATGTTGGCTTATTATCAATACAGACAAAAACACCCGTATTTGAGATATCTGCCGTAATTGCATCAATTTCGCCAAAAACCGAATGGCTCAGTTTCACCGAAGCCTTCACTATATGACGTAATTCCTGCCTTTTATTTGTCATTATTATTACTGCTTCATTACTATAAGTTAGGGGGAGAACCAAGTATAACGCTTATTATAGGGTTAGAATCTGCAGGTAATCATATTTTTTCGGTTAGGTTTCTTATTGCAATTAATTTTTCCCGATTTTTTGCTATTTCGCTTCTGCTGGCATTGTTTTGACCATTGAAGGCCGCTTCGAAAACAGCTCAAACCAGTTCTTTAATTGTGGCCGCCTGGTTCTCCAGTCTTCATCTGCAAAACGAAAATCAAGCCAGCCCAGTACACAAGCAACAGTGATTACGCCAATATCCAGATTATCACTCCAGTCAGAAATGCTGCTTTCCAGATAATCCAGGCCACGTTCAACCGATTTCTGTTGCATATTATCCCAATCCTTTGATCGCAACTCGGAAGGACGTTTCTTTTCCATAAAACGTAAAATACCCGCATCAAGAATACCATCTGCAAGCGCCTGTAAACGTAAAACCTGCCAGTGCTTTTCACCTTTCCCAGGAATAAGTTTGTCGCCATTATGCAACGAATCCAGATACTCACAAATAACCCGTGAATCATAAATAACCTTATCATCATCTGTAATTAACGTTGGGATTTTTGATAAAGGATTTTCTGCCGTTAGTTTATCTTCAGCTTGCCATGGATTTGTTCTAAGCCATTCAATTTTTTTGTCCAAGCCAGTTTCCATCGCAAAAACATTCACTTTACGAACAAAAGGAGAAGCAGGAGCGTAATAAAGTTTCATAATTACTCTCCTTTCAACTCAAATTTTTATTTCGTATCATTTTCATTATTATTTTCTTTTTTGCTTTTAATCTTCTTTTTTGATTTTGTTTTTGTTTTACTTTTGGGTTTTACATCAGTTCCGCTTTTTTCTTCTTCCACATCCGGTTCACCTTCTGGCCAGGTACCCAGAGGATAAGGATGATAATCACTATTAAAGGTAAGGAAAGTTAAAATTTGATAACTGTAAGTGCTTAAACCCTGACCTAACTTAACCAGCTGCTCATTAGGCTTCCCTGTAATCAATATCAAAACAAACTGAAAAGCAATAATCGCAAATATAATGACTTTGGCCACAGCATATAAAATTAAAAATAATAAAATATACAAACCCCGGAGCCATGTTTTACGTTCCAGCATGTTTTTTTTCAGTTCTTCATCCATCATCTTCTCTCTTGCTATTGTTTGCGAGTAAAAACCCAGTTAGTGCCTTTAGATAATTTTTTATTATAACGATAACCATCTTCACTAAAAGATTTAATATCTTCAGGATCACTTAATTTATTTTGAATAATATATCGACTTAACAGACCTCGAGCCTTTTTAGCATAAATACCGATCATTTTATAATCGCCATTTTTAAATTCTTTAAAAGCCGGCGTAATTATTTCAGCATTTAACTCTTTTATTTTAACGGACTTAAAATATTCATTAGAAGCAAGGTTGATCAAATATTTTGATTTTATTTTTTTCAGTTGTAGATTTAAACCTTCGGTAATATCCGAGCCCCAAAATTCATACAAATTTTTACCCACATCGGTTTTTAACTTTGAGCCCATCTCCAGCCGATAAGGCTGCATTAAATCCAAAGGACGTAATAACCCATACAATCCTGACAAAACGCGTAAATGTTTTTGCGCAAACTTAAAATCATCTGCCTTAAACGTTTCAGCATCCAAACCAGTATAAACATCACCTTTAAAAGCAAGAATAGCTTGTTTGGCATTTTTCTCGGTAAAAGGTTTTTTCCACGATTCGTAGCGGTCAGAATTCAAATCCGCTATGTTTGCGCTGACCTTCATTAAATCGGATAGATCAAGCGAAGAAAAATTGCGCAATCGGTTTATTAAGCGTTGCGAATGCTCGAGATAATCGGGTGTCGTAAACACTTTTGTTTTTGACGGTGTTTCATAATCCAGTGTTTTAGCCGGAGAAATTACTATTAACATTATTTACCACATAAAAATGTAAGAATAAAAAAGAAATTATACTCAACTATTACAAATTTAAGAACGACCTGAAAGATAATTTTTAATATTCTTATTATGGGATAAAAGGTTAAATTCAGTACGTAATTCGTTTAAACAGGAAAGACACAAGCAATCATCGTACTGGCTATTGCTGTATTCAAGCTGCTCTGCTGTCATTTCAATTTTTGAACACTGACACAACAAAATCGAACCCGTTTTACATTCAAATTCTGTAGAACAGCGTGGACATTGCTTTTTTTCATGTTTAGGCATTATTTTTTTACTTTCGTTTTATCTGGCTCAAGTTTTTTAAATTTATCATCATGCATACTGGTTAATAACAGCTCACCTTTTTCATCAACCCTGAATTGTCCATAGCGTGCCCTTTGATAAACTCCGGCATGTCCTTCCTGAAAAAAGAACGCATTAGTTGCAAATTTAAGCATACCTGCACGAACCCGGTAACGCATAAGAACTTCGTTACTGGCAAGCGCTTCATCATTTTCAAAACGTTTAAAACTGGCAACAGAATTTTTATTCAGGCTTACAATAATTCGACCATCTTTTGCGGAGAGACTATTCATGCGCCAGCCATGCCGACCACTTTTTGTCGGTAACAATCTATATACTTCATTTGCCAGGACAAATCTCAAGGCCATGTAATCTCCCTGCATTAATGAGCGGGGATCAACAGGTGCCAGCTGTAAATAGACAACCTTACCTTCTTTAATATGCTGCTCTTTTCCGGAGATAGACCAGTTAACCAGGAATAAAACGATAATCCCTGCAATAATAGCAATATTATTTCGCATCTTGCACCGCCCTATTACTCACTAACACTCGATGCATCAACCAGCTTGCTAATAACAGAACGACACCTAAAACCGCCAGCAACTGTGACTTCTCTAATAATGTCACATGTAAAAGATAATAATAGACAGAGGTATAATAGAGTAATGAAATGATGCCCAAACCGGTTAAAATTCGATTACCATTGGCATAACCCAGCACTATAATCATTAACCCAATTGTAATACCTGTAATTTCCAATGAAGCAAGAATAATTACTAGCGTGGCAATAAATATTGTATTCGCGACACGACTAGGAATTTTGATATTTTGCCGTTTTAATAACTGCCACACTACATATAATATAATTGCTCCGGCCAAAAGATCACCTAACCAGGACTGTTGTAAAATAAACTCTTTATCTCTTAATAAAGGTTTTATAACCAGGGTGTAATAAAAACTGGTACTTGTTTGATACAATAAAGCCAGCGTCAAACCATATGCAATGGGATTTAATTTTCCCTGGTATTTAACCCATTTAAACTCGTTTAACCAGATATAGGCAACGGCGAACATAATTAAAGTTGTTTGGATAAAAATATAACCACTCTTTGGAAACATGAAACTTAAACACAGTGCTGCAGCAAAAGAAGACCAAATCCGATGAATGCTATTTGGTATAAACCAGGCAAGCGCAACCTGAATCAAACCTAAGACCGCCCAGTTTACTGTATCACCTCTCGGGGTCACCCAATGGAAAAGATCAAGACTAGTCACTAATAAAACCTGACCTGCGAAACTTATCGCAAGTGCAAATTGTGAAACAAAATCACTCTCTGACATATTAACCAACATAAGGTAAGCCGCAAAAATCATGCCGCAACCCACAATCATGCCGGCAGTATTATTCTCATAAACAAATGAAAAACCTGCCCCAAGAAAACCCAGCATAAACAAGGCAGCAATCCAGCCTGAAAGGCCGATGAGTAATCGTACATACCAGGGAGATTCTATATTCTCATCTGATGGGACATCACCAGAAACAAGTCCTTGTGATGACAAGTCATTCCACAATGAAATTCTTTCAACACGATTAAAAAGTCTCATGCTGCCATCTCCTTTTGAACAAACTTAAGCCACTTCGCTGCAGCAGCTGCCAGTGCAATGACAATAATCGTCAAAAAGAAAAAACTGCCAATGGGATCATTATTACCTTTAAACAGGTGATAACCAAAAAAGCTGGTAATCACAACAATTGCGGAAAAACATAAACCCGCCAAAATAAATAAGTCAGGAATGATCTGGCGATAGATTAAATAAAGAGTAATAGCCCAGACAAAATAAGTAAAAACAGCAATACCATCTGATGGGTAGTGATCAAAAATTGCCGCTAACATGAGAAAACTAATCGAAACACCCGAGGCAGTGGCAATTAACCAGACTGGCCAGCGTTCTTTTAACCAGCTAAACCGTGTTGCTGCAAACTCCCAGGCAATCCAGGCAAGTGAATTAAATATAAACAAAACCCAGAACAGATGTTCCGTTGAACTGAAAATAAGTCCAAACAAACCGCCTCGTGCCTGAAAATAAAGAGAAATACTCAAATTTAATAACAAGACCCAAATTAACCAGATAGATGCAAACTGTGCAACGATTGCCCACGGCAGCATTAACAAAGCCCAATTAAAAAACAACTGCCAGGGATCTGCACCAGTTTGATAAGTCTGTCCATATAAAGCCAGTAACACACCTAGCAGAATCGTTGCCGCTGTAAGCGAAACTTTTGCTGTAACTTTATCTACATCCAGCTTCCAGTAAGCAATAACACAAAAAACAATAGCAACTTCAACCAAAGCGAACTTGGCAAAGCGTCCCATCTCGTCCCAGTTATAAGCAATGAAGAACATCATTGCAAAAGATAATGCCAAACCACCTAACCACAGTAGAAGACTTTCAATAAAAATGCGCCAACCTGAACCATCAGGCAATACACCAACTTTAGATAAAACTTCTTCAGCCTTTTCTTTTGGTATATTCCCCTGGCCTATCCATCGTAATATTAATGAACGTTTAGACTCCATTCAGCACCCCAGTAAAAAATTATTATTCTGAAATATATTTTTTGTTAAGGCAATATTGTTTCCCAAGTTTAGTCAAATAATACTTGGTTCCGTTTGTGCTATTAATTTCTTCTACATATTCTTTTTCTGTTAAATACGTTAATGCACTATTTGTTTCAAGCGTATTAATATCAGTCTTGTCTGAAATAGACTTGGGCAAAATCCCCGTCTCGCCTGCTTCGGCCAATACTGTTAAAACAGCTCGAATGTTTTTCTTTTTGCTCGAATCGACGCTTTTTTTAACCACTTTTCTTTTCTTGGCGGGTTTACTTTCAAAGCTTCCGCCCAAAAAATCCGAAGCCTCGCCACTCTCATCCCAATGCTCTGTTGCTTTTTTTAAAACATCCTTTTTCATATCTTCTGCAGATGTTGTTGCACTCTGAAACTTTTTTTGCAAAATTCCGGTAACAATGTACTTTTTGTAAAAAAATTTATACCACTTAATCCACAATGGCATTGCACTACCAATAAAAAAAACAATAAACCAAAAAGGAAGCGCGATCGTTTCAAATAAAAAAGACATAAATTTTAACTCCGTTTTATGATATAAACCCAGTCCTAAATATCATAATAAAATAAACTTCATACTTAGTGAAAAAATATTATTCCGTTATATAACCTCGTTTAATACAATATTTCTTGCCGCGTGCCGCTAAATAGTATTTATCACCACTGCTACCAATAACGGACTCAACAAACTCGTTTTTTTCCAGATAAGAAAGCGAACTTTTAACCTCATTTCTCTTGATATCCAGATTATCTGCAATTGACTGAATTAACATACCCGCATCACCATTCAAGGCCAAAACTTTTAAAACGATTTTCACGTATGGCTGATCGGCAGAACTCATTTCAGCTCCCTTCGCAGATTTTTTAGTTGTATTTTTTTCATTTTCGTTTGCGTTCATATGATCAGTGGCTTTTTTAAAAACATCTATTTTATCTTCGGCCAAATCACTCACTTGCTGAAATTTCTTTTGTAACAAACCCGTTACAATAAATTTCTTATAGAATATTTTATACCACTTAATCCATAATGGCGCGGCACAGCCAAATGCAAAAACAATAAACCATAAAGGAACAGCAAAGGTTTCAAATAAAAATGACATTTTTAAATTAACTCCGTTTAATTACTTAATTTTTCTGACAGTCCGTTAGCACAAGATTTTATTTCTTTTTTAAGCGGATCTTTTATCTCAGCAACATCTTCAGGCAAAAGATAATTTACCTTATTCAAAAAACCCTGTATTTCATCACGGGTATACTCTCCCGCCCTCGCCGATTGATACTTAAGACAAACTTCCTTATAGGCAATAAAATCAACATTTTTTAAAGAAAACTGATCACCGTACATAAAGTACAGCGCAACGGCGATAACAACTAAAAATGCAGTAGGGTAATGTTTTTTATCCAATGCAAAAGAATCCTTTAAAGTAGGGTTATTATCTTATTTATGACACTGCATGTTTACCGTTAACCAGTACACACATTGCTTATTTTTTATTGATTGTACCTACTTTCTATTACTTTTAACCGCTTTATTACCCACTTTCAGTCTATTCTATCCTATTGAATCTAAAAACTGATATTCACTGATTTAATCCCCTCAAATACTTTATACAAAAGCCAAAGTTCCTGTCCGCTAATTAAATAACCAATACCCGCAACCGTAAGGATGCCTCCAATAAAGGCCAAGAACACATAAATCATTTTTTGCTGAAGACCCACTCTTAAAAAAGAAATAGAATGAAAATAAGGATTGTAGTAAATAGTCGCCGAATGGCCTTCTTTAAATTCAGAAATTAAACCTTCTATCGATTCTTTATCCAGACTCCCCGCAAGTCTCGAATCAATAGATTTTGAAAAATATATTTTTGAATTAATTTCATAAATATATTTTACATAGGGGTAATAAAAAGTCCTGACTGCAGAACTATGAGGATTTTTAAGTTCAACTATTTTAATGAAAAGTGGCTTGATAAGAACTATAGTTATTATACTTAAAGACGATATTAAAAAGGATTATTGGTAGGATCAATAAAATTGCCTATGTCTAAAAAACGTTACCGTTCCATGATACGGTTAATCACTGCACTACTCATGGTTCAGATGATGAGCATGACGTCTCAAGCTCATGCACAACCTGCCGAGAGTTATCCACGGACGACCGAGGCACTACAAAAACGTTATGCAGAAGAAATCATGGCGCATCGAAAATATATGGCCTACAGTAAACAGGCTTGTGAAGAGGAATATCGAAATATCGCTCATTTATTTAAATCCCTGGCAGCCTCGGAAGCTATCCATGCCCGTAATTTTAAAAAAATATTATCCGACCTGGGTGCCAAACCGGATCCCTCGTTAATTAGCGGTAAAATTGCCGTCGGGTCAACGAGCCACAATTTGAAACACGCGGCGAATGTTGAACGTGATGAAATCGATCGCGAGTATCCTGCCATCCTGGCGTCCATACGCCCGGAAAACCACCAGGAAGCCATCACCTTCATCGATTATGCCTGGCAGGCGGAGAAGCAGCATCGTAAGCAGATTGTCAAAATTGAAAAGGCGGCTGTCAGGTGGTTTGGCATCATCGTGAACCGCATTGAAGGTAAGGATACAACCTATCATATTTGTAATGTATGTGGTTCGACATTGAAGGAAAAACCTGCAAAAACCTGCCCCATCTGTAAGAGTGATGTTAGTCACTATCGAAGCATTGCACACTGGCCTCTCAAAATTTGTCCACGATACGTGGAAATAGAAGAGGACCCAGGGGATTAATCCCCATCGCTCACATTAAAAAAAGTGTCAGCGAGTCATTATCAGTCATCGACGAAACCTTTTTTCTTTGTCCTCCCTGGTTTCTTTAAGGTGAAAACAATGAGCTGTTAAGAAGGTT
>JAUWUS010000022.1 GCA_030617815.1 Gammaproteobacteria bacterium | reverse complement strand
GGCTGCACGTGATAGTGGCTTTTTACAAATTCATTGTGCCACTTGCCAGGAAATTACTGACAGTGTATTAATGGCTTACCGATTAGCTGAACATAAAGATATTCGTGTACCTGCAATAGTTAATCTGGATGGTTTTTATCTTTCTTTCACTCGCGAACCCGTTGAGCTTCCAGATGCCGAAAAAGCTGCTGCCTTTGTTGGTGAGTTTGATTCAGAGAACCTGCAATTTAAAGGCAGTGCATCATTAAGTCAGGCCAGTGCGGTACTCGGTGGTGGCCCTTATTCTTATTTTCGTTATGAATCACACTTAGCTGTACAAAATGCTTTATCTGTTTACGATGAAATTGCCGATGAGTTTGCTGATACTTTTGGGCGACGCTACGACATTATTGATAACTATCAAATGGATGATGCCGAGTATGTCTTTGTTATGATGGGATCGTTTGCTACTAAGGCGCATGATGCGGTTGATAGTTTACGCGAAGCCGGTTGGAAAGTTGGATTGGCAAGATTAAGAATATTCCGTCCTTTCCCACAAGAAAAAATAAGACAACTATTAAAAGGACGTCGTGCTATTGCGGTCATTGATCAAAATATTTCCATGGGTATGGGCGGTGTCTTACATAGTGAATTTGCCATGGCATTATATGGAATGAAAGATGCACCGGGTGTACTGGCGAGTTTTATTGGTGGACTAGGTGGTCGTGATATTAGTCAGCAAGAGTTCTTTGAAATGATTAATGAAATTAAACAAGCCTGTGATAAAGGTGAGTCACCACCGCCGCGACTCCTCTATACACAAAATGAATTAACCGAAATTCGTAATCTGCAGGCAATAGCGCATGCAGAACACGCAGAAATACATGAGAAGAGAGAGAGTTAAAAATGATTAAACAAACTCCGGTTCATTTTCATCGAATGAAGGACATGCCGTCTTCTCATCTATTGGGCACCGGTACACCAATGTGTGCAGGCTGTGGTGGTCTGGAAACATTACACACCATGTACGATATCCTTGGCGAAAAAACCGTGTTTGTTAATGCCGCAGGTTGTATGACCTTACTCTCCGTTTATCCGTTTACCCCATTTCGTGGTGGTTGGCTTTATACGGCAATGGCATCGGCACCTGCTGGTGCACAAGGTGTGCGTGATGCGATGGATATTTTAATTAAAAAGAAAAAACTCTCTGAAGATGAAAACATGGAAGTGGTGGTTATCACCGGTGATGGCTCAGCCTATGGCATGGGACTATCTGCTACGTCGGGAGCAATGGATCGTAATCTTAATTTTATTTATCTTTGTTATGACAACGAAGGTTATGGTAATACCGGTCAACAATATTCAGCCGCGACCCCACATGCAGCACTAACTTCTACCAGCAAAGGTTCACATGGTTATCCTGGCTATAAAAAAGATCTGTTTTCTATCTGGGCAGCACACGATCCAACTTATGTTGCTACCATTATTGCGGCTGAACCCCTCGACCTTGCTAAAAAAATAGAAAAGCTAAAAGCTATGAAAGGACCTCGCATGTTAATTTCACTTGCACCTTGCCCACCCGGTTGGGACTATGATCCACAACTCAGCGTAGAGATTGGACACCTTGCAGTACAAACCGGAGTTTGGCCACTCAAGGAATATATTGATGGCAAAGTGGTACATACAAAAATACCTAAACAACGTAAACCTGTAGAAGACTATTTAAAATTACAGGGGCGTTTCAAACATTTGTTTCATCCCAAACGTGATGAACAAGGCATCGCTGAAATTCAGGCACGTATTGATGCTTACTGGGATAACGTTACTGAGTAAAATAAGCTAATGACTAAACTAACAACAAGTTATTTTCATCGTGGCGGGAAGACTCCTTTACTCGGCCAAACCATACCTGAATTTTTCTTATCGATTGTTAATCAGTTTCCTGAACAGGAAGCAGTTGTCTCATTGCCTCAACAAAGACGTCTAACTTATCAAGCATTCTCTGACGCAACAGATGAACTCGCTAAAGGGTTATTAGGCTTAGGTTTTAAACATGGCGATCGTATTGGTGTCTGGTCAACCAATAATATTGAATGGTTACTGGTACAAATGGCAACGGCTCGCATTGGTGCCATTCTGGTTAATATCAACCCGGCTTATCGTCCCAAAGAACTGGCTTACGCACTGGAGCGGTCGGAAGTACAAGGCTTATTTGTTATTCCCAGATTTAGAAATAGTGATTATGTCGGTATGTTGCAAGAACTCATTCCAGAGTTACAGGGTAACAATACTGAATTCACATCAAAGACATTACCTAATTTACATCGCATTGTTGTTTATAACCCGGATGATCCTTTACATACTGAAACACCCGCTCCCGGTTTTACCAGCTGGCAGGAAGTGATTCATGCAGCAGAGACGATTAGCCAACAAGAGTTAGATGAACAAACTCTAAAGCTAGATCGTGATGATGTCATAAATATTCAGTACACCTCAGGTACGACTGGTTTCCCTAAAGCTGTAATGCTCACTCATCATAATATTTTAAATAATGCCTGGTTCTCTGCTCAGGCCATGCACTTTACTGAGTTAGACAGATTGGTTGTTCCTGTTCCCTTTTATCATTGTTTCGGCATGGTGCTGGCTAACTTACTTTGTTTTTCTGTGGGCGCTTGCCTGGTCATTAGCAGTGAACACTTCGATGCCGAAAAAGTTCTTAAAGCTATAGCAGAAGAAAAATGTACAGCGATTCATGGTGTACCAACTATGTTTATTGCTCAGCTGGAATGTAAAGACTTTGATAACTATGATCTTTCAAGTTTACGTACCGGTATCATGGCTGGTGCACCTTGTCCTCCTGAACTTATGAAACATGTTATTAATGATATGCACTGTAATGAAATACTCATAGGTTATGGTGAAACAGAAGCTTCACCGCTTACTCATCTCACTACACGTGATGATAGTTTTGAACGACGTATTAATACAGTGGGGCACAACCTTCCTCACCAGGAAGTGAAAATAATAAATACCGATACCGGCGCTACTGTACCTTTAGGTGAAATTGGTGAAATTTGTTTCCGTGGTTACCACATCATGCGTGGTTATTATGGACAAGCAGAGAAAACAGCTGAAACTGTCGATGAATCAGGTTGGTTGTTCTCTGGTGACCTGGGCACTATGGATGAATACGGTTATGTACAAATAACAGGCCGGCGTAAAGAAATGATTATTCGCGGGGGAGAAAATATTTATCCACGTGAAATAGAAGATTTTATTTTCACTCACCCCAAGGTGGCTGAAGTTGCTGTCTTTGGAGTCCCGGATGAATTCTATGGTGAACAAGTTGCTGCATGGATAGAACTACATGATGGAGAATCTGCAACCGAAGATGAGATACGTGAGTTTTGTAAAGATGAAATTGCCCACTTTAAAATTCCAAAATATATTCGTTTTGTTGAAACATTTCCCATGACCGTGACGGGGAAAGTACAAAAATTCAAAATGCGTGAAGAAATGATTAAAGAATTAGATTAATAAAGTTAATGTCGGCAAGCAAAAGCTGATGCTCAGTCAGTCCTTTAAAGCATACAGTAATGAATTTTTATCTACCTTTTTCTGCTCAAATCAGGTTCTCCGCAATAACGAGAATAATAGGGGACAGCCCCAATTAATTGTAAGAAATAAAAAAGGGATTGTTAGGTCCCTCTTTTTTTTAAGCTTATTTACAGAATAACCATCGTACATCTTGCAATTAGAGGTCCTATTATTATTTTATTGTTATTAAGACCTCGAATGAGTATTATAATTTTAAAACAATTACTTAGTAAGCAGTATTAGTGTTTATTAATTAATAATATACGGACCGAGGGGGTTCTATTAACAACTGTTAGGTACTCACAAAAGGAGAGAAATTATGAATCATATTTCGCGTTGGACTATTGTTTGCTGTTTGCTGGCCATGACTCTATCAGGCTTGTCGTTTGCTGGGGGGCAACTTGATAAAGGTACCCTGGAAACGCTAATCAAGGGAAACTCTGTTGAAGGCAAAAGGATTAAATGGAAGACAACCTACAAAATGTATTTCGAACCATCAGGTATGTTCAGGCGCATTGATAGCCTGAATAATAAAGAGAGCGGCGAGTGGGAGATAGAAAGTGACGGCACCCTCTGTATGATTGGTCGTAAGAAAAGGTGCCGTGCGGTCAAACAGCGCGGTGATGGTGGTTATGATGTCTACAATCGCAGAGACGAAGTAGTATGGACCATGGATAAAGTTACCTCTGGTAATCCATACAACCTACCATAGAAAGAGTATTAATTAAGGAGTTAAAGGAAACAATAGGGGCAGCCCTCAATTAAATAAATCGTGGTCTGTCCCCTGTTTAATATTTATTTACTTTTTGCAAAATAATTATGATTAAAATATTTGTTTTTTTATTAATGTTTTTCTTTCTCGGTGTCAGTTATGCAGGAGATCTAAAACCCTTTGTCTCCGATGGTTGCAGTGCTTTTCCTGATGGTACAGAAAGTCAAAAAAAATTATGGCATCAATGTTGTTTTGCTCATGACAAAGCATATTGGCAGGGTGGAAGTTATTCTGAAAGAGAGAATGCCGATTTAGAATTACGCTCGTGTGTTGCTAATGTAGGCGAACCAGAAATTGCGATAGTAATGCTTGCAGGTGTGCGTGTTGGTGGAACACCTATTCTTCCAACAGAATTTCGATGGGGGTATGGATGGCCTTATCTTCGAGGATACAAGGCGTTAACAGAAACTGAACAGAAAGAGGCCCAGGTTCGGTTAAAAGAGTATAAAGATAAAAATATTAAATCAACAAATAAAAAATAACTCATTAGAAATGTTTTAATCATTATTTTAGTACTTCTGTTAAGCAACTATTGATTCAAGCGCTTCCATTGTAGGAAACTCACCTTCGAAAAACTGCATTTTTCCTAGCGTTAAGGCAACATCAATGCCTACTTTTTTTGCCAACCATGCAATACAGGTATCGGACACACTCCAAAATACAAGGTTGCGTGTTTGTGCCTGGTTGGATAAATTTTCAATGACAGGACAAATGAGTTGTTCTAATGGGATTTTACCTCGGTAAGATTTATTGATCCCTAAGTCATGCACATAAATTGATGATTTATGACCAATGAGTGTTTGCAAAGATTCATCTATTTTGGGTGTTCCATATTTTTGATAAAAATGAATGGATTGAATTGCCGCAATAATTTGATTTCCATTGAGTAACTGTGCCCAGCAAAACCCAATAACTTCATTGGTGATGCTGTTAATACAAAGTCTCATTGTTGCATGACCAGAGAGTTCGTTTTCTAATTTTTCAAGTATCTCTTCTGCACTGTACTGTTCATTCCAGACATCGGGTTCACCAAATATATTGCAATAGTTGGTGAGTAAATTTACCAGTATTTTTGGATGTTGTGTCAGTTCTTCAAAAGAGCTGAAGTCCATAAAATGGATACTTGAATCTGCAGAGTTAACTTGTGTTTTCATTTTATTTTTCCTTTTATTAGAAATAAAGTTTGTTCAGTTTTGTTTAACGGGTTCATTGATATCGCGGGCAAATAACATTGAAAATATTTTTGCTTCTGATTTTTTATCAAATCCGCAATGTTCGATATCTGTTGTTGGATTTTCATAAGTTCCAAAAATCATGTCCCACCAGACGATGTCACTGTAGTTGTTTGCATGGTGATTTGACTTATGATGCAGCCGGTGCATTTCTGGTGTTTGAAATACGTAACCGACCTGGCGTGGTAAACGAATATTGGCGTGAATAATAAAACCTGCGATACCGGTTATAACGGTGTACCAGGCTGCACCTTCAACACCTAAACCAAGGATGCCAAAGACAATCGTATTGCTGATGATAAGGTTTGCGATCATATCCAGCGGATGAATGTAATACGCAGTCAGTGTTTCAATGCGCTTTGGGCTGTGGTGAAGCTGGTGGAATGCTCGCCATAAAAAATCAGATGCATGTCTTGCCCGATGCCACCAGTAAACAACAAAAGTAAAAATAAAATAGGCAATAAAGGCGCCAGCCAATGGATTAATGTTTTTTCCAATATTGAGCAGGGACGGTAACTCAGCCGCTTCGACAATAGCTGCAAAAAAGACAAAGACAAATACGTTGATTGTGTTAATGAAAATAGCGCGGATGTACCATTTTAGCTGCGGCTTGCTTTTATGAGCAGGGAACAGGTGCTCCCAGGTAAAAAGGACTGCGGCTGTCAGGTATATGATAGGTAAAGTCATTTCATTCATTGTTCGTCTCGCTTGAGTTGTTAGGTGTTGAGTAAGAGTATTAGTCGTGGTACTGTATTCCACAACCTATATATGAATTGTGCTGTATATCAGTCTAAAAGGTACTGAAATACAGCTCTTTGAGGTACTCAAATGCAAACTGAACACATTCTCACTGCCTTAAAGGGCGTATTACGCGCAAAAGGCATCTCTTATAAGGATGCGGCGGATTCACTGGATTTGTCTGAATCAAGTATTAAACGCTTGTTTGCAGAAAAGTCGTTTACCATGCCGCGGCTGGAAAAATTGTGTGAGATTGCAGGAACAGATCTTGCGGAATTACTTCAAATTGTCGAATCAGAAAGACAAAATGTCAGTATGTTGTCAGTAGAACAGGAACAGGAAATTGTAAATAATCCAAAGTTGTTATTGGTTGGGGTATGCCTTATTAATCAATGTTCATTTGAAGAGATTCTTAATAAATACAATATTGAAGAGACTGAACTTATTCAGTGCTTTGCAACATTTGACCGATTCAATGTTATTGAGTATTTGCCAGGTAACCGGTATCGGTTAAAGTTATCCAGAAAATTTCATTGGAGTCACAATGGACCTATTCAACGATTTTTTATTGAATCTGTTTTGAAAGAATATTTGGCTGTAGGCATGCAAGGTAATAATCATCTTCATTATGTGTGGGGGATGTTAACAAAAGAGTCGACGAAAGAACTCATACCAAAAATTCAAAGACTAGTAGATGAATATGTTCAACTCTCAGGTCAGGAAGGTAAACTACCTATGAATAAAAAGCTAACAAGTAGTTTATTTATTTTATTTAGAGAAGATTGGGAACCCAATATATTTAAAAGTCAGCAGAAAGTTTAGTTATTATTCTTGCAAAATATTAGGGGACAGACCACAATTAATTTTAACTAGCAGTTTCAATACCAGACAGGAAGGTTATAAAAATGAAACATATTCATAGTTACTACTCGCCGAATAATTTATATAACAAGATCATTGCAGGACTTAATGAAATTGGTACGGATTTGTCAAAAGTCACGCTTGATGATCTACAGCCCGTAGATGAATTTCATATTCGGGGTGATGTCGCAACAAAAGAGCTGATTAAGCTTTCCGCTTTTACACCCGATATGCATATCCTTGACGTTGGATGCGGAGTAGGAGGTTCTACACGTCGCTTGGCTCACGAAACCGGTTGTAGTGTAACGGGCATTGATTTGAGTGATGAGTATATTGATGCGGCAGAAAGATTGACACAATTGTTGAAGATGGAGGAACGCGTAAAGTTCCATGCTGCTAGTGCGCTTGAATTGCCGTTTGAAGATAATACCTTTGATGGGGGTTGGTCGATTCAGATGAACATGAATATTGAGGATAAACTTGCGTGGTTAAAAGAAGTTTATCGTGTACTCAAACCCGGTAGACCTGTTGTTTTGTATGAGGTGTGTGGCCATAAAAACACACCACTTCATTTTCCAGTACCCTGGGCACAAGATGAATCAATGAGTTTTCTGGTACCGCCTGAATCATTCCGTAATGAGATCACTGATGCTGGTTTTGATATTGATGTTTGGAATGACAAAACTGATCTTGCACAAAAAGCTTTTTCACAAATGACCGAACCAAAAGGTGAGCCGAACTTACCAGAACTGGGTGTGCACTTACTGGTTGGAAATGACATTCTAACCAAAGCTTATAATCTACATCAAAACCTTGATGAGGAACGCGTTAGCCTTATCGAAACTGTTGCAATAAAACCAGATAATTAAACGGGACGGATTATTAAACAGTAATAAATAAAAAAGGGACTGTTAAGTCCCTTTTTTAAATCGCTGTAAATTATATTTTTGTTGAAATAATAATTCCAATTAATTATTAATTAAAATTAGCCATTCCTCCACCCGGGATCTCTTCTTCTTCTGGTTCATCATTGATTAAGCTGAGCGCATCTAGTTTGCCAGTATTCCCCGTTCCAGAGCCCAGGTTAATTTTAAGTCGTATGTTATTGGCAGAGTCAGCATTACGTATCGCTTCTTCTTCAGTGATACGACCTTCTTTGAAAAGTGCGAGCAGGGCGTAGTCGAAGGTTTGCATGCCGAGGTTGACCGATTTCTCCATTACTTCTTTGAGTTCACTTACACCACCTCGTTTGATGATATCTCGAACAATCGGTGTACCAAGCAGTATCTCGACTGCAGCGCAGCGTTTATTGTCAACGGTTGGGATGAGTCGCTGAGAGATGAATCCTTGTATGTTTAGCGATAGATCATTAAATAATTGCTTGTGACGTTCTTCCGGGAAGAAATTAATAATGCGGTCTAGTGCTTGGTTGGCATTGGTAGCATGTAAGGTAGAAATAGCCAGGTGACCTGTTTCGGCAAAGGCCAGTGCATGTTCCATAGTTTCAGCATCGCGGATTTCACCAATCAGGATAACGTCAGGCGCCTGACGTAGGGTATTTTTTAGGGCATCTGCGTAGCTATCGGTATCAACACCGACTTCACGTTGATTAATAATTGATTTCTTGTGCGAGTGAACATACTCAATCGGATCTTCGATAGTAATAATGTGTCCGGCACTATTGGTATTACGGTAATCAATTAATGAGGCAAGTGAGGTCGATTTACCCGAGCCTGTACCCCCCACGAAAAGGATCAAACCATTTTTAACCATAACCAGCTTTTGTAGTATAGGAGGGAGTTTGAGTGACTCAAAACTGGGGATTTCAGCGACAATATTTCGGATTACCATCGAATGAGTATTACGTTGTTTGAAAATATTGATGCGAAAGCGGCCTATTCCATTTTCAGAGATAGCCAGGTTCATTTCTGGCTTTTTCTCAAAATCGCTTATTTGTTCAGCATTCATGACAGAATAGGCAATTTCCTTAACATTAGCATCGGTTAATGTCATTTTATCAATGGGTCTGAGTGTTCCCTGAAATTTAGCTGAGGGTTGTGCACCGGCAGTTAGGTACAGATCTGAGCCGTCTTTTATAGCGAGTATTTTGAGATAATCTTTGAATTCCATCTAGGCCTCCAGTTAACTAGTGAACTATATATTTCGGCCAAAGACACAGTTTCTTTAGAACAATTAATTCCGTAAATTTATAGGGTTAAATATGTGGGATAAGAGTACCAAAAAGGGGACGGAGTGATTATTTTTTAACCACTTTAAAAAAGTTAAATGAGTTCTCATTCTTTATCGTCTATATTAAAACAGTAATCTAAATGTTTAACTATTCAGGAGTATTCACCATGTCAAAGATTGAGGAATCACAAAAAGAACAAATGGAAACAGGATATGGCGTAAGTCGTCGTGATGTGTTGTTAGGGCTGGGAGCTGCAGCTGCCAGTATGGCTTATGCAGGAAATGCTGTAGCTGCAATGCCTGGTCATGACCATAGCAAACATTCGGCTCAGCAACCCAAGCTACTTGATGCCACCAATGACTGCGTGGATAAAGGTACTCGTTGTATCTCCCATTGCCTGGTAGCCTGGACAGAAAGTGACCTCGAACTCGCGAACTGTGCAAAAAAGGTTAACGAGATGAATGCTATATGTGACGGTTTTTCTAAGATACTTGCAGCAAACTCCGGTCACTCGAAGGCTTATGCGAAAATATGTAAGTCTGTTTGTAAAGAATGCGCCAAGGAATGTCGCAAACACGATAAGCATATAGAGTGCAGGCAATGTGCCGAGGCGTGTGAGTCATTGGTTAAGGCTATCAACAAGAGCTTTGCATAAATAAAAATTTAGAAATTAATAAATGGGGTCAGAGCACAATTGCTTGACCCCAATTATTAAATTAAAAGATGAATCTACTACATAAAAGTTTACGTTATTTTATATTTAGCTTGGCTGAAATACCATAAGGTAGAAAACAATAATAATAGCAGGGAAAGCAAGAAAGCCTAAAGACAACCACCATTTATCATATTTCCAGTAAATAGCCGGTAGGTTTGTTTTGTTACTCATTGCTGATTTAGCAATGTTACGCATTTTAATCTGGATCCAAACAACAGGAAGCCAACAAGCTCCCGCAAAAAAATATAAAATAAGAGAATAAAATATCCATTTATCATTTAAATTAAATCCTCTGATTTGCATTAATGCTAATCCTGTAATCAGTTGGATAATTACGGCAGGCATAGTAAACAACCAGTCAGCTATAACGACGTGCCGGGTAGCGAAAACTATTCCGGCAATATCTTTTCTTCTATTCGCCATTAACATATAAAAAGCACTACCAATACCTGTACCGAAAAGTATTGTAGAACTAATAATATGAATGGTTTTAACTGTCAGGTAATCCATAACGCCATATAATGGTTAAGAATGTGAGAAAGGTCAATTGTGAAAGAGAGTAAAATGACTGTAATATTGTTTACAATTTAACAGTTAAGGAATACTGGAAATGACAACCAGCCAACCTATTTTTCAATCTGTTTTCGGCGAGCAGTGGGATAATCTTCCTCCCGTGATGCATAAGCACTATGCGAATCATCCGTTTTCTAATGATGTGGTTACTGTTGTCGGTAAAATGGATGTTGAGTTTGGTTGGTTAATAAAATTGTTCTCTCCCTTTTTACGTCTTTTGGGTGCGTTAGTACCTTATCAGGGAAAGGATATTCCTGTTACGGTAAAGTTTAGGAGTGAACCCGAGTCTTCTGCTTATTGTCTTGATCGAACGTTTAACTTCCCAAATAAGAAACCTTATGTTTTTTATTCAAAAATGGTGCATGTAAAAGATGATATTATTATTGAGTTTATGAAATATGGTATTGGTTGGAAGCATCATTTTTATTATCGTGATAACAAAGTCATTCTTGAACATCATAGTTATGTTTGGAAATTTTTTAATGTAATTATCCCTGTGCCGGTTGGATTATTTTTAGGACGCGGCTATGCTGAAGAAGAAGCTATTAATGAGAATAAATTTCGCATGAAAATGAATATCACTCATCCTCTATTTGGAAAAATGTATGAATACAGGGGAGAGTTTGAGGTGATTGATGGCGAGGTGTTAAATGAGTAGCGTTCTCATTCTTGGCGGTTATGGTAACTTTGGTAAAAGAATCGCTTTTGCGTTAGCTAAGGCCGGTATTCCTGTTTTTATTGCAGGACGAAGCAAAAATAAAGCGAATAGTTTTGTTAAGGAAATCAGGGAAACCTATCCTGATGCTTCTATAGAGCTTGCTATATTTGATGTTAATAAGACACTTCCAGAACAACTGCAAAAACTGGTACCAAAAGTTGTTATTAATACTTGTGGTCCATTTCAGTTATGTGACTATTCTGTTGCTGAAACCTGTATTGAACACAATGTAAATTATATTGATTTATCTGATGGCAGAGAATTTGTCTCTAATATCAATTCACTTGATAACAAAGCTAAAGATGCAGGTGTACTCGTTGTATCAGGCGCAAGTACTGTTCCCGGATTATCATCTGCGGTTTTAGAAGAATTTAAAAATGAGTTTTCAGAAATTGATTCACTTATCTATGGTATCAGCCCCGGGCAAAAAGCGAATCGAGGACTTGCAACTACCCGATCAATAATGACTTATGTTGGCAAACCTTTAAAACCGTTCGCAGGAAATAAAAATGCTTATGGCTGGCAGAATATTTACAGGCAGGAGTACCCTGAACTAGGTAAACGTTGGATGGCAAATTGTGAGATACCTGATCTTGATTTATTACCTGAACATTACGGATTAAAGTTCATATGTTTTTCTGCAGGTATGGAGCTAAGTTTTATGCATCTTGGTATATGGTTTATGTCGTGGCTGGTTCGATTGGGCGTACCGCTTAATCTGGAGAAGCGATCTGCATTTCTTCTTAGTTTAAGTAATTGGTTTGATATATTTGGCACACCTGATGGTGGTATGCATATGGTAATAAAGGGAAAAGATAAGAACGGTAATCCAAAATCTATTAAATGGTTTATTATCGCCAAAGACGGTGATGGCCCTCAAATTCCAACTATTCCAGCAATCATTTTGGCTAAAAAATTAGCTAGCGGAAAAATTAATGAAACAGGAGCCAAACCTTGTGTTGGCCTAGTGACACTTGACGAATATTTAAATGAATTGAAAGATTTTAATATTCAAACAGTCCCTTAATTAATAACCTGGAGTTATAAATAATAGGCGATAGAACCCTATTAACACTTTATTGTTTTGACTATGATTAGAAAGGGTATTTATACTTCTTTTACTATGAAAATTGATCCTGACGCCAATCCTCTTGATAAACTCCCACCCATTCTTAAGAAGAATTTAGATCAAAATCTATGTGTCTGCAATGAGGTTATTAAGATGGATATTATCAATGCCATTGTAAATGGGGCAACAACAGTTGCAGAGATAAAAAAACTGACCTATGCCACAATGGGAAGTGGCTGTTGTACTCAACAGGTAGAGCGCTTGATTGAGTGTCTTTGCTCGCCAGACAAGGAGCAGAAAAAAAGAGGACGGGGAATTAAAAAATAATATTAAAATTGAGTCAGGGTAACGGTATTCTGACCTTAATTTAGTGAGCTAAATTTAAGAGTGATAGATAATTATGATGTTACTGATAAATTGTTTGATTGTTGCGATTGTGGTGTTAATTCACTATGAATTTTTATACCGCTTTACGAAGTTAATTTCAAAAATGAAAATTCGACATCGTTTTTGCATAGTGGCGGGCGTGTTCAGTGCGCTTATAGCGCACACTGTTGAGATTTTTATTTTTGCGGTAGTCTATTATTATCTTCACCAGGCGGGTGATTGGGGATATTTAAGCGGCAATTTTAACGGTTCCATGATGGATTGTATTTATTACTCATTTACGACTTTCACTACCCTGGGGTTTGGCGATATTGTACCGTTTGGTCGTATCCGGTATCTGACAGGCCTTGAGTCATTAACCGGACTGGTACTGATCACCTGGACGGCATCCTTTTTATATTATGAAATGCAGCGTTACTGGGATGGAAGGTAATATAAATGCAGGCATTTGATATGCAACCCATAGCTCAATTTTTACTTGCACTTGGTGGAATTCTTTTACTTGGTTTGGTCACAAGTACACTTGGCCGACGTACTTTTTTACCTCGGGTCACTTTATTACTAATCTTTGGTGTCATCATCGGCAAGGATCTACTTGATATTATTCCTTCTGTATTTTCCGATCGTTTCGAAATAATTGCCGATATGGCACTACTCATGGTGGGTTTTTTGTTAGGTGGAAAACTTACTATAAGATCATTGAGAAAAACGGCTGATCAGATCTTGTGGATTTCCATTAGTGCAGCGATCATAACAGCAATAATAGTGAGTTTAGGCCTTATTGCGATTGGTGTTTCTCATGAAATTGCTATTTTGTTAGGCTGTATTGCATCGGCGACTGCACCCGCTGCAGTTTTAGATGTTGTTACGGAGTCAAATTATAAAGGTCCTTTTAGTGATTTACTGCTTTCAATTGTTGCGCTTGATGATGCATGGGCTTTAATGCTATTTGGTATTGGCCTTTCAATCGTCACAGCGATAAATGGTGATGGTGAAACTGCGTTACCTATATTCGCAATTCTTAAAGAAATTGGTGGGGCAGTCATTCTGGGAACACTCATCGGACTACCTGCGGCATATTTAACAGGTAGAATAAAACCCGGTCAGCCCATTTTAACTGAAGCACTGGGGGTCGTATTTGTTGCTGGTGGATTGGCTATGATGTTTGATGTGTCCTTCCTTTTAACATCCATGGTGATGGGTGCGGTAATAGCAAATTTTGCCAAACATCACGAGTATCCCTTTCATGTCATCGAAGACATTGAATGGCCGTTTATGGTTATCTTTTTTGTCCTGGCAGGTGCATCTATTGAATTAAACGCCATAAAAGATATTGGATTGATTGGGCTTGTGTATATTCTTTGCCGTGCGATTGGGAAATACTTCGGGGCCTTGTTAGGTGGTTTTTGCAGTAAGGCTAGCAAGCAGACGAAACGCTGGATGGGTGTTGCATTGCTACCACAAGCAGGCGTCGCTATAGGTATGGCACTTGTGGCATCGAAAAATTTTCCCGAATATCGTCAGATATTATTATCAGTCATTATTAGCAGTACAATATTTTTTGAAATAATAGGTCCAGTATTTTCTCGCATGGCCGTACAACGAGTACAGGATACTTAACAAGAAGCTCTCCAACTAATAGGGGGCAGACCACGATTTATTTAATTGGGGACTGCCCCCTATTTTATGCTATTTTAGCTCATGTTTTGCAACTTAAAAGGAAAAGAAAATGTATGAAGAAATGAGAATAAAATATTTATTTGTCGATATGAAATATTCATTGTATATACAGCTGCAAGGAGCATTTGTTATAGCGTTACTTATAGGAGCAATACTCAGTTTCTTTTTAGCGCAGGATAGCGAAACATGGTTTTTTAAAAATAGTTTTTGGATTTTACCCATTTTTGCGTTACTTGAAATGGGCGAAGCATATATAGCTATTAAAAAATCAAAAAAAGAATTTAACGCTCATAAAAAAATATGAATTAAACAAGAATGATGATTAAAACAGATCCATTTAATCATTATTCTAGTTGTTCAATAAAGCAAGGGAAATGTATTTGGATAAATAGTATTTAGTTTCTATTTATAGAATATATGCATGCCAATTTTCGCAATGGGTTTCTTTTTTCTTGCCCAGCTTGGTTTGATATATTTGGCATGATAAAAAAGTGCACCTTTCAATAATATTTTATCTTTTTCTTTATAAGTTGATTCAGCTACAGCCCATGCACGATACCAGGCTTTGGATTTTAGTTTTGGTGGTTCGTCAAACTCTGTCCATGAAAACTGTCCAACATATCTTTTGCGTATCTTATCCCAACGCTTTTCATAAACAACGTCGCAAATAGTATCTGGATAATGTTTGGATGCAACCCGATTTAAGGTTACGCTGGCAACGGCGCGTTGTCCGGCTTCGCTTTCGCTTCGTGCTTCATGAAAAATGTTTAGTGTGAGGCATTTTATGTCATGCTGCACGTTTTTATATTCAACTAATTGAAAAGTAAAAATAGGGATGGATATAACAACAAAAATAAAGGCGCTGATCATGAGATAACTGGTTTTATCTTTGAGTTGCCAGCGAAAATAGAAGTTATCCCAACATAAGGAGATGAAAGTAGATATTCGGGAGGGAATCTCTTTTATAAAATTTTTCCACATACTGTAATTATAATCTTTTTACTACAAATAAACTGGAGCTTGTTCTCGTTGTGGCTTGATTTAGAGTTTTTGTAAAAAACGATCTGCACGAGGTAAATAATAATTATTATAATCAAGTGACATTACAACATGACGGGCTCGGCCGATAATTTCTTTTCGTGGTATAAAACCGATAAAACGCGAGTCAGCACTGTTGTTCCTGTTGTCGCCTAAAACAAGATAGAATTTTTCCGGGATCGTTATGGGGGTGAAGCTGTCTGCTCTGCTTTGTAGTGGCCGTTCTAAGCGAATTTTGTGTGCTGACTGGGTGAGTTTTTCTTCTAATATTATGTGGTTTAGATGACGGCTGGTAATTTTATAGGCCAGAGGTTTGCCGTTAAGAAAAATTGAATTATTTATCATGCTCACGGTATCGCCCGGTATACCAATGATTCGTTTTACTAATCTTTTTTCTGCTTTTGCGGACTCAAATATAACAATATCGCCGCGTTCAGGGTCGGCAAAGTTTTTAAGACTAATATGAGTAAAGGGAATATTCAGGTCATAAGCGAGTTTATTAACCCAGATACGATCACCTTCAATGATGGTCGGTTTCATGGAGCCGGTTGGTACGGCATTCCAGTCGGCAAATGAAGACCTGAAGACAAGCATTAAAAATATAAACACAATAAAAAAGCGGTTTTCTTTTACGATATTTGAAATATTTTTGTGCATGAAATGCTCCATTTCTATTTTGGCAATAACCTAAAATTAAGACCTTTATTGGCGGTGTAAGTTGCTTAAGCTGGCATTAAATATCATCAGAACGGCGAAATTCGGCACATATATCGGGTATAATCCGCCCCAATTTCGGGAGCTTTGCACTAATTCTGCAAAAGTCTTCATTTATTAATATAGAACTTATCTGGACAGTCCGATAAGTGGAGTTTGGTAATGAGTGACATCAAAAAAGTAGTTCTGGCCTATTCTGGAGGGCTGGATACGTCGATTATTCTGAAATGGCTGGAAGATACCTATGGCTGCGAGGTGGTGACATTTACCGCTGATATTGGTCAGGGTGAAGAGGTTGAGCCAGCACGCGCTAAAGCCAAAGCCATGGGCGTGAAAGAAATTTATATTGAAGATTTAAGAGAAGATTTTGCCCGTGATTACGTGTTCCCTATGTTTCGGGCGAACACTATTTATGAAGGTGAGTATTTACTCGGGACTTCGATTGCGCGGCCATTAATTGCCAAACGCCTGGTGGAAATTGCACAGGAAGTGGGTGCGGATGCTATTTCACATGGTGCGACCGGTAAAGGTAATGATCAGGTTCGTTTTGAACTGGGTGCCTATGCCTTGATGCCGGATGTACAGGTGATTGCTCCCTGGCGGGAATGGGAGCTGAGTTCTCGAGAGTCTTTGATGGCGTACGCTAAAGAACACGGTATTCCGGTTGATTATGCCAAGCAGGGCAAAAAGTCACCGTATTCAATGGATGCGAATTTACTGCACATTTCGTATGAAGGCGATATTTTAGAAGATCCCTGGGCAGAGCCTGAAGATGATATGTGGCGCTGGACTGTGTCACCGGAAAACGCGCCAGACAAAGCAACATACCTGGAAATAGAATTTGCCAAGGGTGATATTGTCGCGATTGACGGCAAAAAAATGTCTCCGGCAACAGTAATGGAATATCTCAATAAAGTCGGTGGCGAGAATGGCATCGGTCGTGATGATATTGTTGAAAATCGCTATGTGGGAATGAAGTCGCGTGGCTGTTATGAAACGCCGGCGGGAACCATTATGTTAAAAGCACATCGGGCAATAGAATCATTGACGCTGGATCGTGAAGCCATGCATTTAAAGGATGAAATGATGCCGCGTTATGCCAAGATGATTTATAATGGGTACTGGTGGTCACCAGAGCGTGAAGCATTACAGGCGTTAATTGATAACACGCAAAAAACAGTGAACGGTGTTGTTCGCGTGAAATTATATAAAGGGTCTGTTTCTGTTGCTGGTCGTAAATCAGAAAAAGATTCCTTGTTTGATGAAAGCATTGCAACTTTCGAAGATGATGCTGGTGCGTATGATCAAAAAGATGCAGAAGGGTTTATTAAACTCAATGCACTGCGGTTACGTATAGCGGCAAAAAAATCTAAAAAATAATTGTTGTAAAATATGTGATGAAAAACCCACTTTAAGTGGGTTTTTTTATGTATTTTTGAAAATTATGCTCAATAAACATATAGTATTACCGATATATTATAAATAACCTTATAAATATAATAATAGAGCATTTATTTTGAATATTACCGATCAGTCATACATTCATGCCGAACAGATGACCCTAATTGACAATGAGTCGATTGTTTCGCTCATGGGTGCGGTAATGACCGCTATTTTTTATACTTATATTCTTTATGGCAGTGTTTCCTCTGTAATCTTACTTTCCTGGTTAGCTGCAATTAGTGTGGTTTATGTTTTACGCTGGATAGTTATCCAATACGTTTATCGGCTTAATACGACAATAGAAGGTAATAGTTATACCTGGGAAAAAATATATGTCGTCGGCACATTAATGGGAGGCTTGCTTTGGGGTATTGGTAGTTATTTTATTATGCCAGATAATAATCCATTACTGGATGCTGTTATCGTGTTAACAATTGGTGGTTTAGTTGCGGCAGCATCAGTAACTTACGCGCCAAGTAAATTTATAAGTATATCGTTTAGTTTTCCTGCACTTGTCCCTTTGAGCGCTTATTTTTTCATGAAGACTGGGGATGAAAATTTTTATATGGGTGTGCTTGTTCTGATTTTCCTGATTGTAACTTTTACATCGAGCAGGCTTATGTATAGATCAGGTATGAAAGGTATTATGTTAGGCGTTAAAAATGATGCGCTAATAGACGACCTGCAAAATAAGGTGTCAAAAATTGAGAGTATGGCAGGTGAAATGTCGTACCAGGCATCCCATGATATGTTAACAGGCCTTATTAATCGTCGGGAATTTGATGTAAGACTGGAAGAAGCGATTACTGATGTTAAATATAATAAAAGAAATCACGTCCTCTGTTATATGGATTTGGATGAGTTCAAAGTAGTTAATGATACCTGTGGACATGTTGCAGGTGATGCATTGTTACATGATCTGGCCAAACGCCTGGAAGGTGAAATTCGAAATACGGATACTCTTGCCCGATTAGGTGGCGATGAATTTGGATTGTTATTACCTCTTTGTAAAATTGAAAAAGCATATGAAATTGCAGATGAAATACGTGAAAGAATTAAAGCATTTCATTTTATCTGGGGTGGTAAGGTATTTGATATTGGTGTAAGTATTTGTTTAGTTGAAATTAATGAAAATATTGGATCGTTAACTGATGCATTAAAAGCAGCAGATTCAGCATGTTATGTAGCAAAAGAGTCAGGTAAAAATAGAATACATGTATACCAGGAAGATGATGTTAAGCTTAATCAACGCTTAGGCCATATGCATAGTGCTCAGGCGGTACAAAAGGCATTGGCAGATGATCGTTTTATTCTTTATGCACAAGAGATCAAGGCTAACCACGAAGATAAAATTAAGTGGCATGGTGAGTTTTTAATTAGAATGTTAGGTGATGACAATAAAATCATCTTACCAAATGAATTTATTTTATCGGCAGAACGTTATCATTTAATGGTTGATGTTGATAAATGGGTTATTAATAACGCATGTTTATTTATAAAGAAACTGGAAGAAAAATATGATAATAATGTTTTATGCTCAATTAATTTATCAGGGCAATCTATCTGTGATAAACATTTTTTAGAGTATGTAGTGAATAAGCTTGATGAATCAAATATTTCTCCCTCTTCTGTTTGTTTTGAGATAACCGAGACTGCTGCGGTAACTAATTTTTACTATGCAGAGAGGTTGTTGAAAATATTAAAAGGTATGGGATGCAGTTTTTCTCTGGATGATTTCGGTAGTGGGTTAAGCTCATTTGGTTATTTAAAAAAATTGAATGTGGATTATTTAAAGATTGATGGAAGTTTTGTTAAATCGATGCTGGATGATAAAAAAGACTATGCTCTGGTTAAGTCCATTAACCAAATTGGAAAAGAACTGGGAATAAAAACAATTGCAGAGTTTGTTGAGAATGAAGCTTTAGGTAAGGAATTAATAAAAATGGATGTTGATTTTTTACAGGGGTACGATATTGCAAAACCTGTTCCCCTGATCTCCATTATTTAAATATTTTAATGAATATAAATAAAGCCTGCAATTGCAGGCTTTTTTAAAGATACACACTTTGTTTACTATGCGAATTTTTTACTAATCCAGTAATCAACACTGGCATATTTCCCACTACCAATAAAGAATAATGTTAGTAACATAATAAAATAAGTTGCGGCAAACTCAATACCATTATTTAGAATGACAAAACTACCTTGCTCAGTTAACCATTCATAATTACCATGGGTTTGTAACAGTTCTCTTGCCGCACTTAATTTTTCACCTGCTGCTTGTGCGTCAGCACAATTAAACAAACAAAATTTAGTATCAGCAATTGCCTGCCAGCCATTTACCCAATGCACAGAAAAAATGGCGATGAGCATGGTAAACATGAGTGGAATAGAAACCCATCGAACACCAAAACCAAATAACAGCATAATGGCACCGGCCATTTCTGTAGACATAGCTAAAAATGTCATTAGCTCTGGAAAAGGTAAACCTAGTCCCCACTCGGAATTACCAAACCATGCTGCGGTATCTTCAAAACTGTTAAATTTACTTGTTCCGGCCATCCAGAATATAGGTGCAAGATAAAGTCGTAATAAGAGGGGGGCGAGAAAGTCAGCCTGACGAGTGCGGTCAAGCAACGTTTGTAGCTGTCGTAATATATCCATAAGTTAACTCCATGTTATTTTTATTTATTCTGAAAAGATATGGGGATGACTGGTAAAATCAGGATTTGTTCATTTCTTTCTTTTATTTATTTGTTCCCAGGATTACATTTCTATCCTTTAAGTCCTGAATTATCTGGTAGCCACCATTAAAGACAACATCGGGATCCGGGTGGTTTAGTTGCTTCACTATAACTTCAAGCATTTGTTTTGTGGTTAAGCCATTATCTTCATCAAGTAGTTGAACGAGCAGTGCGGTTACAGGATTGAGTTCCATAAAATGAACTTTATCTTTTTTATCACGGTACACCAGTAAATAAATTGGTTGTTCAGATGGTGCTTTGGGTATGAAATCAGCGCATATTTGTTGCACTGGATATTTATACGTTAACGGCCAGGCGAGTGGAGACATGATGGGTTTTTCATTTAATAAATCACCATCTACATCAATATGATCCCAGTCAATATCGCTGTCGAGATCAGAAGTCATTAATGCCAGCTCTATCCATTCATAATGCGCAAGTTCTTTAATAAAAGGAGGATCCTTTGGATCATCTCGTTCTGTTTCAAGATATTTTAAAAACTCACGTGGCATTTCCGGGAATAGCGGAGTATGTGATAAGTGATTACTAAAATAATCACGTATCATTTTTTGCCAGTTATCTTCTGCTGTAATTGATTTTAATACCGGGTAGGTATTTGAAATAAAATCTTCAACGTTATTAAAAAATAATTCGCTGTAAATTTTCATGCGTCGGGCTTCAACATCCGCAGGCTTGGGATTCGATTCCGGATCCCGAATATGTGCTGCAAATTCATATTGAGCCTGAGTGAAGCGAGGTAAATTAGCCATGTTGAGAGCTACCGGCGTTTTGTTTTGACCACTTATTCTGAATTTCAATAATAGTATCAACTTCAGATAAAAGTTCGGGAATGGGGGGTATATTAAAGTCTCTTTCTAATAATGTTGGCATAACACCAAATACGTCATAGGTTTTATGTAGCAGATCCCAGACCGGATCAACAACATCAGCGCCATGAGTATCAACAATAATATCTTCTGCTTCGTTGTAATGCCCTGCAATGTGTAAGTAGGTTACACGTTCAGCAGGCAGTTTTTTTAGAAATTCAATTGCATCATATTTGTGGTTTATACTGTTTACATAAATATTATTAACGTCTAACAGAAAATCGCAATCGGCTTCATTGATCACTGCGTTAATAAAATCAATTTCTTCCATTTCTTTTGCTGGTGCTGCGTAGTAGGAGACATTTTCCATTGCTATGCGTTGTTCAAGTATGTCCTGAGTTCGGCGAATACGTTCAGCAACATAATGAACGGCTTCTTCAGTAAAGGGAATGGGCATGAGGTCATATAAATGGCCATCATCGCTACAGTAACTTAAATGATCACTGTAACAGGGAATATTGTGTTGTTTTATTAATTTTTTAACTTTGTATAAAAAGGCTTCATCAAGAGGGGCGGGGCTACCAATAGAAAGCGATAAACCATGCAGGGCTACTGGATATTTTTCAGTAAAAGCACTGAACTGTTTACCTAATGCGCCACCAACACCGATCCAGTTTTCGGGTGCAACTTCCATGAAACCGACTTGAGAAGGTGGTTGGTCTGCGAGCGATTCCATTATAGAACGTCGCAGACCTAAACCTGCCCCATGAACGGGATATTGTTTATTGTTCATGTGTTAGTAATTATAACGGTTTATTTATTACCGCCACATTTACCTTCTTTTTCCATTTTTTTGTCGCCGCCGCATTTACCTTCTTTTTCCATTTTTTTGTCGCCGCCACATTTACCTTCGCCGCATTTACCTTCTTTTTCCATTTTTTTCTTGCTGCCACAGTTACCTTCTTTCGAATTTTTATCCATTTTTTTGCCGCCGCACTTACCTTCACCACATTTGCCTTCAGCAAGTTGCATGTAGCCACTTGAAAGCTCATTCATAGTAAAAGGATTAGCACCTTCAGCAGCATTTGCAACATTACCCATTGCTAAAGAAGCAACAAAAGCTGTACCAGCAGCAATTGATAGTGTAGTGATTGATTTTTTATTCGACATTAGCGTATCTCCGTTATTGTGTAAGTAGAACATTTTTTTTGTTTTATTAAAATATCTGGCTTAAGGAGGTAAACAACCAATACTCCTCCAGCTTGCAAAATATGACACACATCTATAACAAAAGTTTCGTATTTGTACGAGACTTTTTTAATAAATATAAGAATAAGCTTATTTAGGCTTTTATGAGTATGGAATATATTAATTTTGAGATAAGTATTTTATAAATCAAGCAAAAACATTTTTTTTGTGCGTGTAATATTCAGAGGTGTGTTAAATATATTTTTTTAAACAATTTAAATAGTGGTTTTCATCTGGCATACGATTTTGAGATTGTGCTTCCCAGAGCATTTTTCCTAAACATTCCATCATCAAGTGCTCCGTTTCATGCGGATCTTTATTTTTTTTAAGCATGGATTGGTGAAGTTGTTCAATGCCGGTTGGGCGTTTGGTTGAGAGTTGTTCCTGAATAGAGATGTGCATGGCCATGTGAAGAAAAGGGTTGGTTTGCCCCATTTCAGGTGTGTAATCTTTATCAAGTTCAGACGTCTGATTTTCAAGCAAAGCATGATATTCGGGGTGAAGTTCAATAATTTTAGCAACAACAGCTTCAAGCGGTTCCATCAACTGCTTATTTTGATGTTTTTTCCATGCAGTAAAAAACATCTGTCTTAATTCTGTGCGGTCTTGTCCAAACATTCGGCTAGGGTAATGAGAGAAGGCTAAAGTTACAAGTTATTCGATTACTTTATCTTTAAATTCACACAGATCTTCTATGACACAGGCGCCACAGCGCGGTTTGCGTGCAATACAGGTATAACGGCCATGTAAAATGAGCCAGTGGTGAGCATCGATCATGAATTCTTCAGGGATAAATTTGAGCAGTTTTTTTTCAACCTCCAGTACATTTTTTCCCGGGGCAATTTTAGTGCGATTAGCTACGCGGAAAATATGGGTATCAACCGCCATCGTGGGGTGGCCAAAAGCGGTATTTAATACCACGTTAGCCGTTTTACGACCGACCCCGGGTAAGGCTTCAAGTGCCTCGCGATTATCCGGAATTTGCGAATTATGTTCCTGAACTAATATATTACACGTTTTAATAATATTTTTGGCTTTGGTATTAAATAAGCCAATGGTTTTTATATATTTTTTTAAACCGCTTTCTTTTAATGCCGCCATTTTTTTCGGCGTAGGGGCTTTTTTGAATAAATCAACGGTGGCTTTGTTCACCCCTTTATCAGTAGATTGAGCAGAAAGAATAACTGCAATCAGTAATTCAAAGGGTGATGAATAATTTAGCTCGGTAGTTGGCTCAGGGATATGTTTTTTCAGGCGTGTGAAAATTTCGTGACGAATACTTTTGTTCATATAGCCGACTTAGCTGAGTACTTCAGTGGCTTTGGGTGACTTTTCAATGATGTGTTTTTCATGCGCTTGTCGTTTTTTATCAATAATATTTTTACCTGCAATTAAAAAGCCTAAACCGAGAAAGGCTCCAGGCGGCAGGATAGCAAGTAAATAGCCACGATAATCTTCAAACAAAGTAATACTGAATCCACGTGCGGCTTCACCAAACATGAGGTGCGCTTGCTGGAATAAAGTACCAAAACCAATCACTTCACGCATTGCACCCAGGGTAACTAATACAGCGGTAAAACCCAGCCCCATAAACAGACCGTCAATGAATGAACTTGGTACGGTATTTTTGGAAGCAAAGGCTTCAGCACGGGCAATGATGGCGCAGTTGGTGACAATAAGTGGAATAAAGATACCAAGGATATTATATAGCTCATGGAACCAGGCATTCATTGAAAGTTCGATAATGGTGACGGTTGAAGCAATAATTAAAACAAACACGGGAATACGAATTTCCGGGCGAACCCAGTGACGGATCATTGAAACCATCATGTTCGAGGCAACAAGGGTTAAGGTTGTTGCCAGCCCGAGTCCGAGTCCATTAATAACCGTATTTGATACGGCTAACAAAGGGCATAAGCCGAGCAGTTGCACAAAGGCAGGGTTATTAACCCATAAACCGTCGTAAATGATTTTGCCGTAGTTTGTACCGTTCTGGTTTGTATTATTCATATAAAGTGTCTCGATGTTCTTTATAATAGCGTAAAGTATTATAAACGGCTTTTACAATTGCACGTGGCGTAATGGTTGCCCCTGTGAATTGGTCAAACTCACCACCATCACGTTTAACCGCCCAGCCTTTTTTATCCGGATTCGTTAATGATTTTAGTGCAAATTTTGTTATCCAGTCAGAACGGTTTTCATCAATAGCATCACCTAAGCCGGGAGTTTCTTTATGGCCGACAACACGTACACCTGCCAGATCACCATCGTAATTAATGGCCACTAAAAGTTCTATATTACCGTTATATCCGTCAGGTGCGATGCTACTAATAATAACGGCAACAGGTTTATTTTCTTTGCGCGCTCTATAAACAGTGACCGGGTTTTTACTGCCTAATAAACTTTTATTTTGTATCTTAATAATATCGTTGAAAATATCATTATCATGAGTTTCAGGGGAAATGAGAACATGAAAAGCTTTTAATAATGCGAGACGTTTGTTTTCATTAATTTTATCAATAGTATTATCGTAAGTGTAGGTAACAAAAAATGTTCCGGCAATAGCAAACAAGGCAAGTACTATTGCACTAATAATCATGTTGCGAACAATATTCATTACTTCTTTAGCCCTTTAACTTTCATGAGTCGCACCAAAAACAGGTGGTTTGCTGTAATAATCAATCATGGGTACGGCCATATTCATCAGTAAAACTGAAAAAGCGATCGCATCAGGATAACCACCCCAGGTACGAATAATGTAAATTAAAATACCGATACCTGCACCGTAAATAAGTCGACCTTTATTAGATGCCGCAGCTGTTACCGGATCGGTGGCGATAAAAAATGCACCTAACATTGCTGCTCCACTAAATAAGTGAAAGCTGATAGGTGGATAACTACCGGCATCAGAGAAATTAAAAATCATCGCCATAAATGCAAGCGCACCGAGCATGGAAACAGGAATATGCCAGTTGATGACTTTTATGAGAATAAGAATGATGCCACCAATTAAAAACATGATATTAATCCATTCCCAGCCATAGCCCGCTATATTACCAAACAGGGATGCATTGGCGTTTTTAATTTCATCCACGGTATAACCCAAACTGAGTTGCGTTTTTATACTATCAAGTGGCGTTGCCATGGTGAGTGCGTCATAACTCATTCCTGCGGGTAACGTTTCAAAAAAACTGTAATTTAAGGTGTCAAAAAAATTCAAGCCATGTGTTTCTGCCGGGATCCACGCCGTCATCTCCTTAGGGAAGGCAATTAACAACATGGCATAACCAACCATTGCAGGGTTGAAGGGGTTGTAACCCATACCGCCATATAAATGTTTTGCAATAATAATAGCAAAACCAGCACCTAAAGCTGCTAACCACCAGGGGGTAAGAGTGGGCAGTGCCAGCGCAAGAAGAATAGCGGTTAATACTGCCGTGCCATCATAGATAAAAGGTTTGACTGGGCGCTGGCGTATTTTTAATACAGTTACTTCACAAACAATAGCTGTAATCACGGCAATAATAATGTTGATTAAGACACCGAAGCCAAAAAAATGAATATAAACTAATGTGCCGGGGATGAGAGCAAGAATTACGGCTAACATCATGCGCGAGACATTTTCATTATTTTGAATGTAAGGTGAACTGTGAATAATGGACATATTAACTTTCTTCCTTCACTTTTTTTCGTCGCGAATCAATTTCAGCGATAGCGTTTTTTTGTTCTTCGGTTAAGTTTGTAATATTAGCGGGTGATACCGATTGCGCTTTGCGTTTGGCTTTAACGCGTGCCATTGCGGCTTCAATTGCCGCTTTTTTGACATCTTCTGCGCTATCTTTTTCTCCATTAACTTTTTTTAGTAATTCACGTTTTTGTCTTTTACGTTCTTCGTTTTCTGCTTTTTTACGTTCTAACCTGAATTGGCGGAATTCGTGACGCTGACGGGCAATATCAGATTTTTTCTTTTCCTGTTCTTGCGCCCATATTTCTGTTTTTGCAAAACGATAGTATTGCACTAAAGGAATGTGGCTTGGACAAACGTAGGTGCAGCAACCGCATTCTATACAGTCAAAGAGATTGTAGTCTTGTGTTTTGTCAAAGTTTTTTGCCCGTGCATACCAGTATAGTTGTTGTGGCAGTAATTGTGCCGGGCATACTTCGGCACATTGTCCGCAACGAATGCAGGGCATGACGTAGTCCGGTTTAGTTTTTTTACTTTGAACAAGAATACAATTACTTGTTTTTATAACTGGAACATTGTCATCGGCAATTTCAAAGCCCATCATCGGGCCGCCCATAATGAATTGTTCCGCTTTGTTACTTCTACCACATAAATCAATGAGTTCTGAAAAGGATGTACCCAGTAAAACTTCAAGGTTGCAGGGCTGCTCAATACCATTGCCGGTTATGGTAACGTAACGACTAATCAAAGGCTTACCTTCAAGCACAGCAGTGGAGATAGCGGCAGCGGTAGCAACATTATGACAAACAACACCAATGTTAATCGGTAATCCATTACTGGGAACTTCTTTTCCGGTGAGGGTTTTTATAAGTTGTTTCTCTCCACCAGCAGGATAAAGCGTGGGTATTTGAATAACTTTAATATAATCAGCTTCATGTTCCTGCAGAGCATTGACCAGCATGGTATGGGCCGCGCGTTTGTTATCTTCTACGGCAATAATGCAACGCTCTACTTGCAGTGCATGGCGCATAATATTCAAGCCGTCAATAATCTTACGACTTTGTTCCTGCATTAACATTGCATCACAGGTGATATAGGGTTCACACTCTGCGCCATTTAAAATAAGTGTGTCGACCACATTACCGGGGCCGGGATTGAGCTTTATAAAAGAAGGAAAGCCTGCGCCGCCTAACCCGACTATGCCGGCATCACGAATAATATTTCGTAATGCGCTCGAATCAAGCTGGCGGTAATTGGCATTTTTTGTATTTTCAATTTCAATCCATTGTTCCTTGCCGTCTGATTCTATAACAATACAGTCTGTAGATATTCCCGAAGGGTGAGGTGTCTGGCGCTTTTCGATAGCGATTATTTTGCCTGAAGTGGGTGCGTGAATAGGCGTGCTAACATAGCCATTTGCTGCGGCAATCATTTGACCTTTTAAAACAGCATCACCCACTTTTACAATAGCTTCTGCGGCATCACCAATGTGTTGTTTTAATGGCAGTGTTAAAATTTTTGCCAGCGGCGCAGCTCGTGTCGCTTGTGACATGGACATGGCTTTAAAACCAGGTAATCTTAGGCCGCCAAATATTTTCCATAAACGCGCTGACATCAGGAGAGTTCCTTTTTCGCGTTGATATATGTGTTTACTTCAGGTGATGGCCATTTCCATGTGTTGATGGTTTCAGTTATCGGTTTAATATAAATACAGTCAACCGGGCAGACCGGTATGCATAAATCACAACCGGTACATTCAGCTTCTATCACAGTGTGCATTAATTTCGCTGCGCCAAGAATAGCGTCGACAGGGCAAGCCTGAATGCATAAAGTGCAACCAATACAAATGTCTTCATCAATATAAACAACAGTTTTACTTTCAGAATGCTCACCGTGTTCTTCATTGAGTGGTTTTGCATCAACCCCTAACAAGTCAGCAAGTTCATTTATTACCGCTTCACCGCCCGGTGGGCATTGGTTTATATCGGCTTCACCCTTTGCAATTGCTTCAGCATAAGGACGACAACCAGGATAGGTGCATTGGCCACATTGCGTTTGTGGCAAAATGGCATCAATTTTATCAACAATGGGATCGCCCTCAACTTTAAAACGGATTGCCGCATAACCCAGTACAAGGCCGAAGATGATTGCAAGCGAGGCGATAGCAATAATCGTTTCAAGCATATTAACCCTTAACGAGTCCGGCAAAACCCATGAAGGCCATGGACATCAAACCTGCGGTAATTAAGGCAATGGATACACCACGAAAAGGTTCAGGTACATCAGCAACATCAATGCGTTCACGCATGGCAGCAAATAAAACCAGCACTAAAGAAAAACCAACTGAAGCGCCAAAACCATATAAAGCTGATTCAATAAAACCATGTTCAGTTTGCACATTGAGCAAGGCGACACCGAGTACTGCGCAGTTAGTAGTAATTAACGGTAAGAAAATCCCGAGGACTTGATAAAGCAATGGACTGGTTTTATGCACCACCATTTCAGTGAATTGCACCACAACCGCGATAACGAGAATAAAGGTGATTGTTTTTAAGTATTCAATTCCTAGCGGGACAAGAAGGTACTCATTCACCAGGTAGCTGCAAATGGATGAGAGTGTTAAAACAAACGCAGTCGCCAGTCCCATACCAATTGCGGTTTCAAGTTTGCGAGAAACGCCCATGAATGGACAAAGGCCAAGGAACTTCACTAACACGAAGTTGTTAACCAGGATGGTGCTAATAAGTATGAGTGCGTAATCAACCATAATATAAATTCAATAGGGACTCTTTATAATATAGGTGAGTATAACTCAATATTTTGATCTATATCAGCAAAATCAAAGCGTTATCGCCATTCTGAAAAAAGATATCACCACAGAGGTCACAGGGGTACACAGAGGTAAAAAATTAATTTATATTTTCTCTGTGTACCCCGGTGACCTCTGTGGTTCAAAGTATTTGATCTATTTAACGCGCATGCCCGGCTTAGCACCATCATGAGGTTCTAAAATCCAGAGATCTTTACCACCCGGTCCGGCTGCCAGAACCATACCTTCTGAAACACCAAAGCGCATTTTACGTGGCGCAAGATTTGCCACCATGACAGTGTGTTTACCTTCCAAATCTTCTGGTTGGTAGGCGGATTTAATACCGGCTAATACATTGCGTGTTTCATCACCGATATCTAATGTTAAGCGTAATAATTTATCGGCACCTTCAACGTGTTCGGCTTTAATAATTTTGGCGATACGCAAATCAATTTTTGCAAAGTCATCGAATTCAATTTCATCGGCGATTGGTGCTGTAGGTTCCATTTTCGTATCCACTTTTTGGGTGCTCGCTTTGCGTTCTGTTTTATGGTGTTCTTGTTTTAAGTCTTCTTTTGAAGCTTCAACCAGTGCATCAACTTTGTCTTGTTCAACACGAGTCATTAATGGTTTGAATTTGTTGATGGTATGGCTTGTTAAAGGTGCCGATACATCTGACCATTTTAGCGTATCAATATTAAGAAATGATTCAGAGGCTTCAGCCATTATCGGTAATACCGGTTTCAGGTAAGTAATTAAAACTCTAAATAAATTAAGTCCGGTGCTGCAAACATCGTGCACTTCCTGTTCCTTGCCTTCTTCTTTGGCTAGTACCCAGGGTTTATTGGCATCAATATACTGGTTGGCCAGATCCGCCAGCGCCATGATTTCACGAATCGCATGACTAAATTCGCGTTGCTCAAATAAGGTGGCAATGTTGTCTCCGGCAGTAACAAATTTTTGATAAAGCTCAGGCTCAGAGCAGCTTGCACTTAACTGGCTGTCGAATTTTTTCTTAATAAAACCAGCACAACGACTGGCGATATTCACCACTTTGCCTACTAAATCGGAGTTAACGCGTTGAATAAAGTCATCCAGATTAAGATCGAGATCTTCAATGCCATTACCGAGTTTAGCGGCAAAGTAATAACGTAAATACTCAGGATTGAGGTTATCTAAATAGGTGCGGGCTTTTATAAAAGTGCCGCGCGATTTAGACATTTTTTGTCCATTGACCGTGAGGAAACCATGGCAAAAAACGGCTGTCGGTGTACGGAAATTACTGCCACTTAAAACCGCAGGCCAGAATAAGGTATGGAAGTAAGCAATGTCTTTACCAATAAAGTGATAAAGCTCATGTTCACTGTCGGCTTTCCAGTAATCATCAAAATTCAAATCATCGCGTTTATCACAAAGATTTTTAAAGCTGGCCATGTAGCCCATCGGTGCATCAAGCCAGACATAAAAGAATTTGCCGGGTGCGTCTGGAATTTCAAAACCAAAATAGGGTGCATCACGCGAGATATCCCAGGACTGTAAGCCCGACTCAAACCATTCATTGAGTTTGTTGCTAATGGCTGACTGAGTGTGATCACCTTTAGTCCATTCGCGTAACATGCTTTCAAAATCAGCGAGCTTAAAGAAATAATGCTCCGATTCTTTTTCTATAGGAGTCGCGCCAGAAATTGCAGACACGGGATTTTTTAAATCGGTTGGTGCGTAGGTTGCACCACAGACTTCACAGTTATCACCGTACTGGTCTTCTGCACCACATTTAGGGCAAATCCCTTTGATAAAACGATCCGGTAAAAACATTTCTTTTTCAGGATCGTAAGCTTGTTTAATTTTACGCTGCTCAATGTGGCCGGCTTCGCGTAGACGTTTATATATCGTTTCGGCAATTTCACGGTTTTCATCTGAATGAGTCGAGTGGAAATTATCAAAATTAACAAAAAAATCAGCAAAATCCGCGCGATGTTCTTTGTCAGATGCCGCAATCAATTCTTCAGGAGTAATGCCTTCCTTTTGTGCGCGCAGCATGATCGGAGTGCCATGCGCATCATCAGCGCCACATTTAGGACAAGTACCCTTGATAAAACGATCCGGTAAAAACATTTCTTTTTCAGGATCATAAGCTTGTTTAATTTTACGCTGCTCAATATGGCCGGCATCACGCAAACGTTTATATATCGTTTCGGC
>JAUWUS010000001.1 GCA_030617815.1 Gammaproteobacteria bacterium | reverse complement strand
ACAGTAATAATGAAAGCAACTAATACCATCACAGGTAAAAATACTATCACCATAATTGATGAAATAATAACGTCAAATAATCGCTTAATCATATTTAATAAACACAATATTACAAATTACATTTGCAATGTTAAGGGTAATAAAACAATCAAAATTATAGTTGACTCAATAATATCAAAATTCACTTACTATTATCACCTATCAATATTTCAGCAAGTTTTTCCGCCAACATCCCATATTCATTATTCTCAATAACATAACGCTTTCCATTGTCACCCATAGCATCACGTTCGACTTGTGATAATTGATATAATTCCAGTACAGCATCGGCAATTGCCTGAGAATTTTCTGTAGAGATTGTTATGCCAGCATTCGCTTCCTCTACAGGATCGCAGCAGCCTGAATATGAATGTATAATTGGTTTTCCTGCAATAAAATACTCAAAAATTTTATTAGCTGCAATCCCAAATCTATATAATGGATTATTTTTCCATCCTATATAGCAAACATCAAACATAGCCAACATGCATTGAATTTGTATTTTTGGTATTGGCTCAATAAAGTAAACATTACTTATATTTTTTTTGTTTACTAAAGACTTCAACTTCTCCTTTTCCTTACCGTCACCAACAAGTACAAAGGCAATATTAGATTGATCCTGAAGCTTATCTGCTGCATCAATAAAACTCTCTAAGGCATTTGATATTCCAAGCGTACCTGCATAACCAACAATAAACTTATCTTTGGGTAATTGCATTAATGTTTTTTCAGATAACGCTTCCTTTTGTATCACTTCATCCATCGAGAAGCCATTAGGTATCCAGGAGAACTTTGATTTCTCCATACCTCTTGAAGCCATATGTTCGACAGCATTCTTTAAATTTGATATTACTCTTGCAGAATCATGATAAGCCTTATCTTCAATCCATTGTAATAAGCGAACAAAGGGGTGATAAGAAGTATATTTTCCTAATTCCGTCAATGTTAACGGCCATATATCACGAACTTCAAAGACTAATCGAGCATCTGGATTTACTTTCTTAATATACTTACTTCCCAAGAAGCCAATAAGAGATGGTGACGAATATAAGATAGCATCAGGTTTATCTGAAATAACATTTATTAACCCACGTAGTTTCCAGGAAAAACTAAACCAGTTAATAATCCTTTGCATACTATGAGCATCATCATAACGTGGCATTTTTATCCAGACGAATTTTATACCTTCTATTAACTCCACTTGATATGGTTGTTCTACTTTAGGATATTTGCGCAATATATGAGTATAGCTGGCGGCAACTAAGTATACTTTATGTCCATGCTTTACTAGCTCTCGAGCTAAGTGGAAATGCCTCCCGCCTATACCAGTATCAGGTGTTGATGCATACTGATTAATTATCCAAATAATTTTAGTTTGCATACAATAAAATTGCTATCCTTTGTTCAACCGTTTTGCAATACGATTAGCCGCTTTTCCCCCACCATAGAGCATATTTGTATCTTCAATATATCGACCTATATGTCTAAAGGTTGCAGAAATAATTTTATCTTTATTTGCACCTGCCAATTCGTTTGCGCCGAGCTCAACAAGTTCAATCCATTCAGTCTGATCACGCATAGTGACGCAAGCTTTACTAAAAAAGAAGGCTTCTTTTTGTAGGCCGCCACTGTCTGTTAACACCAATTCACAGCACTTAAGTAACCAGATCATTTCAAGATATCCGACTGGTTCGATAATATGTACATCAAGTTTTAAACCAACATTAGCAATGGCATCACGGGTACGCGGATGTAAAGGCAAAACTACTTTAGCAATAGTTTTGTGTATTTCATTCAACGCATTAACAATTTCCGCAAGTCGTACAGGATCATCCGTATTTTCTGCTCTGTGGAATGTAGCCAGTACAAAGCCAAAGTCAAAATTTTCTATTGGAGTAGCTAGTTCTGCAAACATTAACGTAGAATCCAGCATGACATCTCCCACATTAAGTATCTCGGTACTTTTATGTTCGAAGCCTTCTCTTACCAGATTATTGACAGCAGTTTGTGTTGGGCAAAATAAAATATTACTAATTTGGTCAGTCAAAATCCTATTGATTTCTTCAGGCATATCCATATTGAAACTGCGTAAACCTGCTTCAATATGTGCAACCGGGACTTGTAATTTAGCAGCTGCCAAGGCACCTGCAAGTGTTGAATTAGTATCACCATACACTAGAACTCTATCTGGCTTTTCCAACAAAATTACACGCTCAATCTCTGTCAGCATGCGACCAGTCATTTCACCATGAAAACTACTATTAATATCAAGCTGGTAATTTGGTTTTGGTATGTTTAATTGTTCAAAAAAGATGTCAGACATGTTTCTATCGAAATGCTGCCCTGTATGTATAATTACTTCGTTGAGAGACGGGTATTCAGCTATTGCTTTAGTGACCACGCTTGCTTTAATAAATTGTGGTCGTGCGCCTATAATTGTAAGAATTTTCATTTAACCTCTAAATCGGGTGTTGATGTATACTGATTAATTATCCAACTAGTCTTCATAACTCTATTCGTTTATTAAAGAATCGTATAATTTATAGAGTTTATCTTCTTCATTGTTCCAATTATAAAAATCATGAACAGCTTTTTGACCATTCTTACCCATTTGTTCTGCTTGCAAAGGATTTTCTATTAATGAATCTATAGCTTTAGCTATCGATAGTGGATCTTTAGGGTTAATGCAAATCCCACAATTATTCCCTTCAATAATTTTACGCCAAAGTGGGAAATCTGAAGCAATTACAGGTATACCTGCACACATATACTCAAACATTTTCACTGGTAGTGCATCAAGATAATTGATTGTGGGATGCAGTGTCACAAGTCCTGCAATCGAACTATTTAGTGTATTTTTTATTCCTTCACGATCCAGCCAACCTAATTCATTCACTTTTCCCCATTCTGAATAATTTGTTACTTCATCCTTAATTTTCGACTCAGTAAAACTACCTGCTAATTGTAAGAACACATCATGCTTAACATAAGCGAGAGACTTTACCATTTCTTTAATACCTCGAATGGCTGTTAAACCTCCTATATAGCAAATTTTATTTTTACTTTTCTTTAAAACATTGTCTGAAATGGTTAACTCATCAATTATTGGGAAGTTATTCACATCAATTGTAATTGGATTTACCTCTAAAAATTTATTTTTTATATAAGGGGTTGCTGTTACTATAGCACTCATTTTTTTGCATGCCCAAGTCTCATATACCTGAATAACTTTTGACAAAACCCATTTCAATGGGCGATAAATATACGGTTTAGATAATACCTGTTTTGGAAAATCTTCATGGGCATCAAAAATAACTTTTTTACCTAAACGCTTTAACTTAAGGCCAAAAGGAATCAATTCGGGATCATGCAAATGATAAATGTCAGCGTTTAACAACTTAGCTTTAGAAAAAACTCTTCCTGTTACATTAAACAATCTGTCTATACGGTTCTTTGGTTTACCCACATCGTAAATATTAATCTTATTAATATGTTCATCACCTCGTCCATCAGCAACAATAAGATTAACAATATAACCTCTATTTGCTAAAGAGATACATTCTTTATAATAAATACGAGTATCGTATCGAGGGTGAACAGATGTTAAGTGGCATACTTTTAACATTTATATTTTGTTGTCGTCAAGTGGGTTTCTTTCAAAAGCATTACCGATATTACGCACTTCTATCACGCTTACACATATATAAAATAGAAAGCTTTTCAGCTTCTTTTTCAAATATAAGTTCATTTTTAATTTTGGATACCATTTCAGGATTGGTATATTTATCTCTATTTTTGTATACCATACGAATAGTATCAGCAATACACTCTGGAGATGGATCGGTATAAACTTCACCCGATTTATATGTTTCAATTACATACCGCATGTCTGGAAGGTCGCTGGCAACGATTGGCAACTTTGCAAACATTGCTTCAAATAATTTATTCGGTAAACAATATTTATAACTTAAGCATGAATCTTTAATTGGAATAACAGATATATCTCCACTACTGATAAAAGAAACAACTTCAACCGGAGTCACTTTATCAACAAAATGAACTCGATCAGTTAGCTCTAATTCAATGACTAACTTTGTTAGCTTTTCCATTACTTCCTCGTTGCATGGACCTACTGTAGAAAGGTGATAATCCGGCAAATATTTTAATGAATTTATTATATCTTCTACCCCACGGTTAAATGTAATAAGTCCCGTATACACTATTAGTGGAATAGTTGTAGGCAACCCCAGTTTTTTCCGTAAATTTTGCTTTATCTCATGTTCGACAAATTTTAAAGTAGGTGTATTTCTTATCGTTATAACATTATTAATTTTATAAATTTCTTTTATTTTATTTGTGATACCTGGTGACACAGTGATTACTTTGTCAACTTTTTTAATATATTCCCCTTCCATATCTCCGCGGATTTTCATAGCTCTTTTTGACCATGGGAGATTCCTGAATCTTTCCAATTCATGCGAGTCATAAATCACTTTAGTTTTTTTATTCTCTGCAGCCAGGACACATGACTCCAATACGTCCAATTCATGAGCATGAAAATAATCAGGTTCAAGATTATACAACACGTTATAAAAAGTTGAAAAATAGCATCCTCGCAAAACTATAGGATATAGAGTTGTGTTTCTAAAAACATTTTTAGCAAGGGATGACAGGAACTCATCGCTAAAAATTTTTTTCGCTAACTTAAATAAAAAAGAATCACTAATTTTTTTTGATTTAACCAGCACATGTTCTTTATTACTACTAATCCCGGTCACATTAGCTTTCGATGTTTTTTTCTCATAAATTTTTTTACGTATAAAAAATCTAAATAATGATGGCTTTAAAGCAATCAACGCGGACTTTATAGATACTTTAAGAGGAAAGCGGCGATACAAAACATTATTTATCAATTCAACAAATGGCAGTCCATCTTTATATAGACAAACCACCTGAACATCACAGCCGTTATTTACCAGATACTCAGCAGTTTTAACAACCTTGCCATCGGTACTACCTGCATTGTTCACTACCATTACAATTGTTGTCATGTCGAATTATGGCACCTCTTTATACATACAAAATTAAATATCGTCTTCATTATGAGATTAAATATCATTAAGAATATCTTTTGCATTCCCTTCTTCGACAATGCTTCCATTTGCAAGACGGTATATTCGATCACAGTCTTTAACTGTAGACAACCGATGAGCAACAATAATAATCGTTTTACTACCTTGTAGTGCGGTAATAGCAGTCATGACATTTTTTTCAGTCGCTTCATCAAGTGCGCTTGTTGCCTCATCAAGCACTAACACTGCGGGATCATGATAAAGCGCCCTTGCAATACCAATACGTTGACGTTGCCCGCCTGATAAACGAACTCCATGTTCACCAACCATTGTTTCCAGACCATCAGATAAACTAATCACAAAATCTTCCAGTTGCGCAGCTTTAATAGCTCTATGTACGGCTATATCGTCAATCTCATTTTCAGACAACCCAAATGCGACATTTCGTCTTAAAGTATCATCGGTAAGATAAATAGATTGTGGCACATAACCTATTTGATCCTGCCAGCTTCGCAAATTTAGCTGGATATCATAATTATCAATTTTTACTTGCCCATCTGTAGGAGAAAGCAAACCCAATATAATGTCTACAAGGGTACTTTTTCCCGAGCCGCTTGAACCTATAACCCCAACTGTCTTCCCTTTTTCGACGCTAAAAAAAATTTTATTTAAAGATACGACAGATGAACCCGGATAGGTATATGAAATATTACTTAATTCAATCTTATTGTGTAATGATAGTATTTCATTTGTTTTACTTTCTTCTACTAATAAGCTTAATTCTTTATGTAAAACATCTATTGCAGGCAATCCGTAGCGCAGTTGTTGCACTCCTGAAAGTATTCGATTTACTGAAGGCATAAGCCGGAAAGCTGCTGCAGCAAAAAGTCCAAGCAAAGGAATAATCGTGCTTATTTCTCTGCCCTGACTAATCATAATCAACACCAAAGCTACTAAACCTATTACTCCAAGTAATTCTAGCCAGAGCCGAGGCATCTGTTTTAGCGTAGCCTGTAATTGATTCATTTTTGCGCTTTGAGAAGTGTGTATTGCAAATTCATTTAGAAAGCCTAATCCACGCCCTAATAATTTAACATCTTTAACTCCACCTAATCCCTGATTTAAATGCTGTAATGATAATCCATCATGATACTGCCGCGCTTTTCCCCAGCGTAATATGTAACCTTTTGTTAAACTATAAAACCCCCATGCTGTAATACTTAAAATAGTTATCACAATCAAGATGCCAATAGGCTCAATTATTATTAAAAGAACACTAATTCCTATCAAAACCAGCACTTCAGCAAAAATATTAATAATAGGCATAATGATACTATTAGTAACCATACTAACTTCTGCCCTAACATTTCGTACTAAGGTTGCTGAATTACGTTGCAAGTGAAAAGTATAAGGTTGACCGAGGTATATCGTAAAAAGCCTTTGTGAAAATTCTGCTTGAAGATCGTAAATGAATCGTGTTTTTTTCCAGGCAAAGAATGCCAGGAAGATGTTTTTTAAAAAATAACCTATAAGAAGAAGTAACATAACGTCTATAATTAATTCTTTTTGACTCGGGTTACCTATCGCATTTATAAAAGTCTGGAATATTGGATAAGTAGAGACTATGTCATGCTGCGTTAGTACCACAATAACTGGAATAATTAAACTAACGCTAAGCATTTCCAGTATCATTATAAAAAGCATAGCAACCATCAAAAAATATACACCTCGGCGGTTTTCAGGTGTTAATATATCTATGATTTTTGATAATAAAATTATCATTGTTAGTTACAGTAACTCAATATCAGTTTCATACATTGTTCCTATCTCTTTCTAGATTAAGTGTTTCTGTAAAATGAAAATGTTAATAATGCAAATAATTAAATAATTAAATAATTAAATAAAAATAATTCATTTAACCAGACATTGGATTTTTTCTCTTATTATTTTTATAATTCGAAATGCATCTTCCTCTTTAACTCCAGCATGTACTGGAAGATTTATTACATTCCCAGGTAACGTCTTCGCATATTCTTCACCAACACTTCGATAGCTACGATATGCCAATAAAGAGGGGATATGATATTCAATGATTTCACCCAATTGTATGCCCGCTTTAAAAGCAATATCGATTAACGCTTTTGCATACTTTGTTCTAATAACAAAATGTGACCATGTAGCACCATCATTATATAGAGGTAGTTCCAGACTTTGAATATCATTGAAACCTTCCAGGTATATCATCGCAATTTTATGACGGTGCTCAACAATAGAGTAGTAATGTTTGCATTGGGCTTCACCTACACGAGCCTCCACAGAGGTCATTCCCTGCAGATAATCGCTTGGCATATCAATAATATCTGGTTTATGATGTTTAACAAAAGAATCAATTAACCCACCACGTTCTAATCTATTAATAAACTTATAACCAATACGAGTAAATATAGGGTACACCATTATAAAATATAACAACCTCTTTAAAGATTTGGCCACACTTGCAGGCAATAGGATTTCATTTCTTGCTTCTCGTAATTTGTTTGCAAAACTTTTATCATCTGTTGTTACCATCCCCCCAAAAATCGAAGTCATGATTTTACTTACATTTAAACCATAAAAAGCACACAAACCTTCTTTGTGTACAGCACGTTCATTCCAATTACAAAAAAAACTATGGGCGCAATCCTGTATTATAATTAAATCCGGATAACGTTGGCGAATTTCATTAAGCAGATTTAAGTTAACGGGGTAACCGAAAATAGATGTAGCAATAATTGCCTTAGTATTAGGCGTGATTGCTTTTTCAATTAATCGCAGATCCATATTCAAGTCGACTTTATCTGAATCTACGAAAACAGGCACATTTCCACTAGTTACAATTGCATGAGCCACGACAACACAAGTATATGCAGGACAAATCACCTCGGCATTTTCAAGACCTAATGCATTAAGAATAAAAACCAAGCTTGTTCTACCATAAGGGAACGCAACGGCATACTTCTGATCAGCCAGTCTCGCAAATTCATTTTCAAATTTATTTACATCATCCGATCTTGAGAATGTAAAAGCAGCCTTAAATTCAGAAAAGCCAAGTGCTGCTTTTAGCCTAGGTATCATTTTTCACCTTCTAATAACTCATCATCACCTTTTTGCCAATAACCTTGGCTAGCCATGTGGGTAGCAGAGAAATGTCTGATATTTTTTAAAACGTGTAACTCATGCGAACTTGAAATATTATCTTCAATAGAAAAGTCTTTTCCGAAATTATATTTTCTATGTACAACCCCTATAGACTTTGATTTTGGTTTAACCAAATATTTAACTAATAGACGTTTAATTATATTCCCTAAGAATAAAAATTTAAAAAAAGTTAAACTCATTAATCGCAGAACAATAAAATTTATAGCGCCAGGTGTTGGCCGTTTAACAATATATAAGGGGAATTGCACAGATAATGAATCATCGTAAGGTCTTATTGTGGAAACTGAATCAATTCCCCCAACCTGAGTTGAAAAAAGTTTTCCACGAGAATCTCTAGCGACTATACCTGGCGCATCATAATAACGACGACCTTCTTTGAAATGTACACATGCTCCTCCACGTTTAAAATTTATCAGGCTATAGTGTTTTGCTCCAGAATCAACAAGCCAGCCCGCCTTTGGGAACCAAAGCCTTCCCTTGTCACAGCTATATGGCAAATCTTTTAGCCCCGTGGGTTTTTGTTGATTGTGTTTAGCTAAAGCAGCCAATGCGTAATCATTAAAAAACGGAACTAAGTTACCGGTATCGATACATTCAAGTGTTACAAAATTATTATGGGCAATTCCATTTTGTGCAAACACGGATAAAGCTGATGCATTTTCGTTTTCTTTGGATAATAACTCGACACCTCCAGGCAGTAAAAAACGTGTATTCCTCGAACCATAACTACCACCAAATGATCCATCAGGATGCGCAGCATACGTCAAAAAAGATAATGATTTTGATAACGACTTCCCTAATTTTAAATCAGATCTTAGATAATGAAGTTGAGCAAGTTGAGTCGTACACCAGCTTTGATATCCCGGATCAGCACCATCATATTCGTTATACCATCCTTCAGAAGATTGATTGAGTAAAATACGATCAAGCCACATTTGACCCCTTAATTCAGCTTTTTTATCATTTGTTATGTTATGCCAGCGGTACATTGCTAATGCCGCACTTGCCAAATGATTTGAGATAACTCCATGATATTCATCCTGCTTCATCAAAAACTCAATTAAAGGGCGTACAGTCTCAAGCCATGTCGATTTATCTTCATCTGTCAAATAATTATTTAGTAGCTTTAGTGCAGCCAATACGTCTGATGCTACTAAAGCAGTTACACAAAATGATGATTCATATGGTAGCGCTTCGTCCAAGCTGCCGTTTTTAGCAGTAATAGTTTTCAAACCTTTCACTATAAGATTTATACGCTTAAGTAAACCATGCTTAGTAACAGAGTCAGGTAATGCATCTAAATATACAAGTATAGAGAGACCGTGTACGGCACCTTGAAAAGTTCCATTAGGAAAGTCGATCAGTTTCCATCCCCAGTGATAGCGGTCACCTGTTCCAGCAAGAGTACTTGTTGAGTCAGCATTAAATAATGACAATAACCGAGGTAGAGTTTTGTGTAGAGTCTTTAGATAAATATTCATAAATTTGTCTAATTCTTATCTATTTTTTTGTAAGGCTTGCGTAAATCATAAAGCCTGTGTATTTATCAAGAAAACGTTTCACAAACGTTGGCAATTTAAAAGGTAATGTTCGTGAGGGAAAAAAATGTAAATATGTTTCGTTTATAATGAAATAAGGCGATAACATACTAATGAATTCTGTTTTACTGTATGCCTTGCCTATTGGATTATCGCTCCCATCGTAGAGCCTAACGATTTCTTCAATATTTTCTTCGGCGTAAATTGAGTCTCTTCCTCGACCTTTTAATCGGAATCCTGCCTTTTTCATGATTACACCAAGGAAGCCTATAAAAGGCCATAACCTTAAAAAAATATTTTTATAATATACCGATATATTTGCCGTACCTCCTTTGCGTAACACTCTGCTTATTTCGGTAATACAAGACCTGGTATCTGGAGTATGGTGAATGACTCCCTGGCAATTCACATGAGAAAATGAATTATTTTCGAATGTCATTTTCTCTGCATTTTGCTGATAAAATTCAGCTTCTATACCAAATATCTCACATCTTAGTTTAGCAATTTTAATAGCCTTTTCAGTCAGATCTGCAGCTGTAATATTAGTACAGCCTCTTTTTGATAATTGAACAGTCCAAAAGCCAATCCCACATCCCAAATCAAGTACTCGATCGCGATTTTTTTCTTCAGGAATTGCCCTAAGATCGAATTTTCCTGCCTGACAATCTTCAATACACACTTTATCATGCTCAATAAAAAATTCTTTACTAGCAACTTTATATTTACTTTCACCAGTCCAAAGCGGGTTTTCTTCCCAGAAACCTTTTACATCATCTATAGTTGGCATATGTTTACCTAACAATAATTCTTATTAATATAAACCACGAGATTTTATACCTTCAAGTAAATACCGATAGTCCTCACCCCAGTTATAATCTTTATGAAAAACTCGCTGATGCCATATCACTGTTGCTTCGCCCCCGACAAAATCTATTTCATCAAGAATATGATCAATTATTTTTTTTCTCTCATCACTATTCATTTGCCCATAATCAAATAGATGTGAATCCATTAATACCATTGGCAATGTTTCAAGCGTTTCACTAAAGCGCTGCTCTGCATTTATCCAAGCAGGTAACAATAGTGCAGCACTATTTCTGAAACCAGAACGCTCATTAAATCCAAGTGTTGTATCAAGCTGAAAAGTTGCGGCTTCTTGTGACTTCCATGTATTAGCAAAGCTAAAACGAAGCCAATGTTGACGACATGAATAAATATTTTTTCCTAATGATTTTTCTACACGTTTTTTTTCAGTAAGCATACGTCTAGCATCGCGCCAGCTGTAAAACCCCTGATGCAAACCAATCGAGTGTCCCATTGACTTCAAATTTCGAATTTGTTCGCTCAGTTTTTCATCATTGACACGATATGCAGGATCAAGGACTAGCTCGGTGAATGATCGTTTGAAACCACCTGCACCACCGTAAAAATTCCATATACTAGTGAGATCAAACTCCCCCTCCATATGCATTATTTTTTGAAACTGCCAATATTTTCCAGCTCCGAATGTAAAACGAAATAGATTACCAAAATTCGTATATGTACCTTTCAAGTCACCACTAAAAATTGACTTCACAATATTATAAAGTGAAAAAACAGATTGTTTAAATCGTAATGCTAATGTTTTACTAACATAATCGACGTCATGTGTTAAATAAATTTTTCCAGGAGGTTTTTTACCAAACAGTTCTTCTTCTGACTTATCATCTTTAATTGCTGCCCAACGCCTTAAAAAAAGAACAATCCGGTTAACCCACGCATAATCCCACTGCTCGTCAAAGTCTTTTGGTAGTCTTGAAGCATAACTATGTACTGAGCCATGCTTAGATTCATATTCACATTCTGACTGACAAGTTACCATATGAAATAACGCTCGCCACCAATCAACATTTTCCCACTGTAGTGAATTCACATTATCAACAACACATGATTTAGGAACCAATATACAAGAAGGGTTACCTATTCCAATATCGCTTGCCCAATCAGGTAAAACAATCGAAATATTATCATTACTAAATGGCAACTCACTGGTAATTATTGGCAAGCTAATAACGTGTTCAAAATTCCCTAAAGGAAAATACTTTTTAAATAGGAGGGTTAAAATATCTTTCTTATTCATTATTATAGATAGCAGGCATGATTAACATCAAATAACACAAACATATAAATTTATATACGTTACAAATCGCTCTTAGTTTTTTATAATTTACATATAGTATAGTAATTGTTTTTATAAACACAATTTAAACTATAATCTTTATTCTTCATAAACTTTAACTCAAAAACAAAGTAGTCTATATTTTCTTGTTCAGCTAGAACTTTAAAAAACTCATGATTTGCATTGTAGTATTTCATCCTTGCTGATAGCCGAATAGATTTATATGCTTTATTTCTAGTGTTAAATGAGTAAAAAGATTCTGGATTTAAATCAAGCAACGAAAAACGACGAAGACCTTCTTTATAAAGTCTGCTATCTGAATCATACAACCATGCATTATGTAGCCATTCCTTGACCGTTCCAAATGAAGCTCTATGCGATATGTCTCTCCATCCTCCATAGCTTGTCGGATCTAACATAAAAAGAGCATCATTTGCTGTATTATTTCGCGCCCATAACTGCATGTCATATTTGGCTTTATTTTGCTCTCTTTTATATTTTAAATTTCGTTCAGCATTTAATACAGGAATAGAAATACCAACCCAAACTAATATCATTAGAATATAAATATTAGAATATTTTTTTGATAAAAATACTAATAACAAAAATGGAATAACCCATAAACTCACAGAAATAAATATGTAATTTCCAGGATAGCCTTCGACAATATGATTAAATAAAATAAATAAAACAATTAACCATACTAATAGAGCAAGTCTTGGAGCACCAAAAGACTTTTCCTGGTTTAATTTAATAACCATAGGGAGTGTATATATCAATGATAACACGACGGGAAAACCAGGATACTTTGATGACATTACTGGTGACAAAAGTAACAACAGAGCAAGACTTTTGCGAACAACTCCAGTGCTACAAATATCTGACCAGAGATAATGCAAAACAGGGATAAACACGACAACTGCTAAAAGGTCACTTGCTCGGTGCAAGGATAATTTAACTAAAAAAGGATTTATCTCAAAATAACTCACAATAAGACCAAACAAAGTAACAACTGATAGAACTGCAACAATCACATTAATTTCTTTATTTAAAATAAAATTATTTTTTTTATTATAAATTCCCCCCACAGAATATATTAACAGCAAACTTAACAATGGAAGAAAATGGTATTGAGATAATGATGTAAATACCCCAATAAAGGATGGATACCAATGAGCATTAAAAATCTTAGTCAGAGCAAACCAATGTTCTTCAGGTATTGCTCCAGATGATATTTCATCTCCTCCAAAGTTAAACAGGAACCATGTTGTAGTTATGACTACCATGATAACTGCCGGAAGAAGATATTTTTTTAAATCACTCAAACCTCTACTAGCAACCACTGCTGATGCTGCAATTACTCCAATCAACCCAATAAGAGGATGAACCAGCATGCTCAGAGCTAACGCAATTGACGCTGGCCAAGGCTTATTTTTAAACACCAGCGCTATACCCAATATTCGAAGTGCAGATGCAGCTGAGTAATAAAGCCCCCATACAAACGGATAAGCAAATCTTGCAAGGTTCATATTTTGAAAAGCTGTCAATGAGACGATTAACGTGAAAATAATAGCTAATACAATTGTATTATCTGTATTACAAACCTTAAAAAAATAAACATAGGCTCCAAGCATAATTATAATCTCGATCGCAATATAGACATTCATTACCTTAATTAAATTAATGTCAGTATTAAGACCAAACCAACTATAAATATTTATAGGAAGTGATTTACCTAAATTACGTGTTCCAGTAGGCCAATCAGATGCGCTAACTACGGGATCAAGAGTGCTATAAACAAAATGCAAAGGTGAGGAACCAACATTAGCTAAAAATAATTCTAAAACTTGTATTTGACTAAACCAGAATCCCGAAGCTACAAAAAATAAAAAAATCGCTATAAACCAATATGAATTTATCATTTTCAGACAAAGTCGATCGATTCTAATCATAGAGTTGGATATTTTATATTGATTTGTCATGCTCAAGATCTTTTTGATTAATAAAAGACAAAATACCCGTGCCGTCTTTACCCATTATCAATAAGGCCGCAAGGGTTACAAAAATCAACTGACTAGTATGTAACGTCAAAGCAGTTACTAATGATTCTGAAGTGTCAAAACCTAAGTAATTCATCGAAAATATAACTGCAGCTTCAAATATACCTACACCAGCCGGTAAACCAGGAATTATTCGACTCAGCGTCAAAGATGAAAATATGATAATTGAGCCATACAGGTTGATTTCAGCGCCATGCAACACCTTGAGAACAAGGTAAACCAACAAAAACGAAAGCAACCAAACCACCACGCTCAAAATAATTGCAAACATGAACTCTTTGTTTTTTATTCTATTAGATAATTGTGAGACCACATCAAAAAAATATTTATATTTTTTATTTTGTTCATTATAGCTAATACGATGAGAAACAAAAAAAGCTATCTTTGGCAACAGACTTAAAAAAAATATAACAAGAATTAATATAGCTGAGATATGAATTAAATTTATATTAACCCATATAATTCCAACCCCGGATAAAATTAAGGCACAAAGGAAAATAATATCGATAGCGCGTTCAAGAAGTAATCCCGAGATTGTGTATGCGCTAGGCAACTTACATTTTTCTCTCATATATGAAATTTTAATTATTTCAGAAAGGCGTCCTGGTATAAAACTGTTTAACCCAACACTAAGAATATAAGCTCGAAAATAAAATCTCTTGCCATGCTGCATGCCTTCAGACAAGACAGCGAATCTTTTCGCTAAAAACAATAAAATGAGTAACTGAATTGGCTGAACTAATATGATAGCCAAAAGGTGTTTTGTCTGCACATAGCTTATAACACTGTTCCAATCTATATACCTTATGGCCAGGCCAGCAAAAATAATTGCCAACACCCATCGGTAGATCTTGTTACCACTTTCCTTCAGACTCATATTAAAACTCATACACCTCACAACATCCTCATTATTTTTCTTCTATCTTCTTGAGACACTTTTTCACCCCCTGAAATAACAAGCTTGTCTTTTAACCTATCTGGATAGACATCCAATTTCATTTTGCTTTTTAATTTTTCTATTATAGAAAATGGATTTTCACAAAAACCTTCATATGAACAGTGAACAACTCTTTCTTCAGGCACGCTATCTAATTCGCTCTCAATTTTTCTTTCAATGCTTTCAACTTGAGCTACTGCGAAAGCTACAGGATCAATTACTTCAGTATTTTTCAATTCATCTGGTATTGGATTAAAATAGCCCAAATCGTAATAACCTTTTAATTCAGACTCTATAACCTGCTGTTTGTCTCTTTCGATTCTTACGAATATAAATTCAGGTACAGCTTTATGTAACTGATAAAGCCTGTTATACAAACCAATATTTTTAATAAATACTGCTTTATTTGAACCACAAGAAATCCATTCCATTGTTTTTAAAACTCGCTCTCTAACACCCTCAGTATCATCCGTCTTAAACCAATATTGAATTAATTCATTACCTTCGTTTACATTCAACCACTCTTGAGTGTGTCCATAGTAACTTGTCAAGTTTTTTGGTATTGAAAAATAACGTCCATACTTTAATAAAAAAAATGAAGCGGTACGAGGCAGCACCTGATGTAAGTTTGTTACATAATTGCAGTCAATAACACGCGTCAAGACCTGATAAATCACGGTACTTCCACTTCTAGGTGAGCCACATAAAATAATCCAATTTTTATTCCCCCTGCCAGTTCTATAGCTGAGAAGACCACTAAGTAGAATATCGAATATATTACTTACAGGAGTTATTAATTTTCTAATAATTGCCCAACGTGCAGAAGGTAAACCAGACGCCCAAGCACTTTTAAAACGTTTAAAGTGCTTAAATATTACCGTCATTTTCTAGCCCATATTGTAATAAGAGGATCTTCATCTTCTGATATTATTTTAAGTCCAGATTCTTGAATCCAACTTTTAACAGTTTCTTTTTTTGGTAAAGACAATTTCGTTGGGGAAATATTAACAAGAACAACCTCTCTACACTGTTGCCAGGTTGCATTACTTAAATTAACTTTTGATGCTACAGGAAGAGCCCCTAATAATGGTACAATACAATCTGCAATTCTATGCGTTAGCCACACGCCTCCAAATTTCGAAATTTTCCGTACTGTATTAAAGATGATTCCTTTTAATCCCTTTGGCCTAACATAAACCCAAATACCGATTAAACCACCTGGTTTTAAGACTCGAACAAATTCCTTTATTGTCTGTTTAGGATCATTTGTATAGGCAATTACTCCATATGACAGGACTATATCTATACTTTCATTAATTAAAGGAATATGACTCGCATCTGCATGTAAATACAATCCATTAGGTGATCTATATTTAGCAATACTCAATGCCGTCATAGACACATCCAAGCCAATATATTTTATATTAAGATCTATATATTTATCTGCTGATAATACTGCAGCATGTACGCCATCACCGCACCCAATATCTAAAACTTTCTTATTTTGTACTAACTCCCCATGAAGTGGCTCTAAAAATTTCTTGGCAACTTCTATTTTTGCTCCTGGTATTGACGTTTCTCTATTCATCTCCCAATGTTGATCAAACTCATGTTTCCCAACAAAAGATATAATTCCATTTTTAATATAAAATTTATGGTTATTATCCTGCTCACATACCAGAAAAGAATTTTCTACCCTTAAACTTCCTCGACAATATGTACACATTAGTTCTTCATAAATTTCCCCTTCCATAGCTAAATCACTCTACATCTACCAATAACACTTTATAATTTAAAGCTTCTTTATTTATTATATAGAATAAAACTTTCAGCCAAACATGAAATAATTCTCTTATCGTAAAACCGTATAGGTTCATATTTGTCTCAACCAACTTTCCAAACTAAGCAACTGCCACATACGATGACTCTGAATTTCATCCAAAGCACGTATCTTCTGTTTTGGTGATGTTAAAAAAGTTTGGCATGTATTCTTAAGCCAGTCCTCTCTAAATAATTTTTTAAGACCACTACTGTCACCTGTTAATCTTTCTATGAACCATTCTTTTAATGGCCCCCTTAACCAAAAACGTAATGGTGTTGGGAATCCCCTTTTTGGATGTTGATACAAAGATTCAGGCAACCAATCTCGTCCACCTTCTTTAATGACAGCTTTAAGATTCCCCTGGTAAAGTTTTACATGTTGCGGCAATAATAAACTCAGGTCTAGCATGGCATTGTCTAGCATGGGGGTACGAGTTTCTAATGAATGAGCCATAGATATCTTATCTTCAACAACCAATAAACCATTTAGATATGCTTGAATATAATGGCTATATAGAACTTGCATTTGATTACTGCATGCACCATCTAACGCAAGTAATTCATCATCCACCACCTTTTGACGAATCAGCTCAGCCCATTCAGGCCTAAGGCCGTGTTGCAATACTGTTGCGCTATTTAACACAGGTAAAAACTGGCGATATGCTCTGGGCTTAAATAAAGATAAACCAAAATATGCTATATGAGGTAACTCAGTAATGCTGAATGCTGTAAGTTGTTTTATTGCATTAAAGGGCTTGTTTTTTAAACTGCACATGAACTGGACAAACTTAAATACTGGATAACCACTAAAAAGTTCATCACCGCCATGCCCTGACAATATCACCTTATGTGTTTTAGCAACTCGTTCAGCCACACAATACTGAGGGAAAGATCCCATACCCATACGCGGCTCATCAAGTGTGCGAATCAATTTATCCATTACTCGAGATAAATCATCACTATTTATACTAACAGCAACATGTTCTGAACCATTATGGCTTGCCAATACTCTAGCCATACTTGTTTCATCGTACCAACCACCTTCCTTAAATTTTCCCGTAAAGCTGATTGGGGGCAGGCCAATGGCAGCAGCTCTATTTGCCACTGTGGCACAATCAAAACCCGCGCTAAGATAACTTGCTACTGGAACATCACTTAGTAAATGTCTTCGAACTGAAGACTCCATTGTATCTTTGTACAACTCAACAGAAGTAGGAAAATCAATATTTTTATTTTCAGAATCAAAGGATAACGACCAATAAGATTTAACTTTTGCAAAACCTCCCAGCTTAAAAGTTAATATATGTCCAGGGCTTAGAAGTTTTATTCCTTCGCGTAAAGTACGTTCTCCAAAATAATTTTGATATGTTAAGTATTGGTTAAGCCCAACAGGATCAATTTCTGAAGTATTTTTCTCTAAACCAGCTAATAGTGATTGAATCTCACTAGCAAAGACCAGCTCATTTTTGGTTTCACTATAATATAATGGTTTTATTCCTAATCTATCACGCGCAAGTAATAGTAAGTTTTGAACGCGGTCATATATTGCAATAGCAAACATCCCATTAAATCGCTTAAAACAATCGCAATCCCAATGTTGCCAGGCATGCAAAATAACTTCACTATCACTATGAGAGCGAAATACTGCGCCCCGTAATTCTAACTCTTTGCGTAACTCTGGATAGTTATATATTTCACCATTTACAACAATCGCTACATCATTATTAACCGATACTATAGGTTGTTTACCCGCGTCACTAAGATCATTAATAGCGAGTCTTCGATGGCCAAGCGCTATATTATTTTGATATGACCAGACACCCTCCCCATCCGGGCCTCTATGAACCAACAATGGCAACATTTTATTAACACGGCCAATGGCCCGAGCGCCAATTACACCAGCTATCCCACACATTAGTCGATATTGTCTCGCTGATGTTCAATATGCTTAATACGTTTATTAATACGCATTAACAAAGTATATGTCTCATCAAAATAACGTTTACTCTGCGATGATAAGAAATAAAATACTATGAAGACCATTAATGTAATAAATGCAAATAAGACTACGGTAAATGTAAGTTGTCCATCAAGTAGTGTTTGCCGTAAAACCTGAAGAAATGTGTTGCCTTCAACTCCAAGTTTTGTAAAGAAACTAGCAAAGAGCATAACTACACCAGTGAATATCACGGCAAGAAGTGACAAAATAGGGATAAGTAAAAGGATTCCCGGGTTTGTAATGTAATTAAAAATAAGATGCGACAATACAATCTTACGCATTTTAAAAATAGCAATTTCCGGGATTAATTTACGATTTTTATTTTGACCACGTTTACGATCACGCCAATGTAAAGTGGATGGAATTTCTTTAATTCGATACCCCATTAAAAGCGCTTTTTGAATGATTTCTAAATGAAGTTCTTTACCTTCATTAACCAGCTCCAAGCTCTCAACCACTTCTCTTGTGAAGCCTCTAACTATACATGTCACAGTGTAAAAATTACCACCAAAACCTTGACCTAAAAGCCAGTTTCCCCATTTGGATAAAAATTTGCGTTGGTAGGGTACGTTAATAATATTACCTTCAGGATGATGGGCAGATGCAAGTGTAATATCGGCTTCTCCCATTAGTAACGGTTCAAGTAACATCGGGATATGATCTGGAGAATAAGAAAGATCGGCATCAAGGCAAATAATATACTGACCGGAACTATGGTCAAAACCACTACGAACTCCACTTCCACGTCCCATATTTCGCGAATGATGTACAACTTTAAGCCATTTTCTAGTTATAGAAGCTTCATCAAGTAACTCTCCCATACCATCAGTCGAGCCATCATCTATAACTAACATCTCATAACTAACATTAGATTGATTTTTATCCATCCATTCTGCTAATTCATCCACATTACCAAGAATAATAGATGCTTCATTTAAAGCCGGAATAATTAATGTTAGATCGAGAATTGACATTACTATATATCCTGTTTAGTAGTCGGATTTAACAATATGTAATATTTATTATTATTTAAGAAATCAAAAATAATATAAGATTATTTTTTTTCTAAAATACCCTTCGTTAATTTATACACACTACCAGTATGAGAGCAGGTTACAGCTCCCTTTCCGGTAACAGGTATATCTAATTGTTCGCCAAATTCACTCATCCAACCTACTTGTTTGCCTGGTACACCAACAACCAAAGCATAATCGGGAACATCTTTTTTGATAACAGCACCTGCCCCAACAAATGCATAGCGGCCAATTGTTACTCCACATACTATTGTGCAATTAGCACCTAAAGTTGCACCCTGTTTAACTAATGTATTTTGATATTCATTTTTTCGTGTGATAGCTGAACGTGGATTATAAACATTAGTAAATACCATACTTGGTCCACAAAACACATCGTTCTCCAATATAACATTGTCATAAACAGAGACATTGTTTTGCACTTTAACATTGTCTCCAATAATAACTTTGTTACCAACAAAAACATTTTGCCCGAAAGAACAATCTTTACCAATTACTGCACCACTACAAATATGTGCCCAATGCCAGATCCGACATCCTGATCCAATTTGAGCACCATCATCAACTATTGCCGTTTCATGTATTTGATAATTCATGTTAATACTCAAGGGGTAAGTTAATAGTTTTCCCATCACGTGCTGAGAGGTATGCCGCAATCAACACTTCCAATGATTTCAAACCTTCACGTCCATCTGTTTCTGGCTCTGCATCACCACGCATTACATCTATAACATTTTTATAATACAGGGGATGGCCAAAGCCATAAACAGATGTTGTTTCATAATTAGCTGTTTTTATTTTTTCATCATAATCACGTTGCTCATCAAATTCCCAGTGTTGAATATCATTAACCGCGACACCACCTATTCGTACGGTTCCCTTTTCACCCAGGATAGTAATAGAACCTTCCATATTTTTCGGGTATGTCAGCATGGTTACACTCATGGAACCTAATGCACCATTACGCCATCGCACGTTCATAACTCCGGTATCCTCTACTTCAATATCACGAGTCGTGCTCATCATTGCCTGTACTTTATCAACAGGACCAATAATCCAATCCAGGAGATCAATATAATGACTGGCCTGATTCATAAATGCGCCACCATCAAACTCCCATGTACCACGCCATTTCGCCTGGTCATAGTATTCCTGAGGACGAGTCCAAAAGACATTAAGATGAACCATATGAATCTTGCCAAAGCGCTTTTCTTCTACTGCTCGTTTAAGAAGTTGTAAAGTTGAATTTAGACGATTCTGTTTTACAACAAATAGATGTACTCCAGCTTTATCACACGCACGAACCATACGTACACCATCTTTCCAGCGGGTTGCCATTGGCTTTTCAGTCATCACGTGTATACCAGCTTTAGCAACCAGAATAACTTGTCCTGGATGTATTCCGCTAGGTGTACAAATGCTCACGATATCCAGTTTTTCTTTTTCAAGCATATCTTTAAGGTTCTGGTAGCCTGGCACTTTATATTTATCTTGGTGCTCTTTTAATACCAATTCATCATCATCACAGATTGATACCAACTCCATATTTTCAGCATGCTTCTCAATTGAAGCAAAATGATTTTTGGATATTCGCCCACAACCAACGATAGCGATCCGTATCTTACGTTTTGTTATTTTTGAAAACATTTTATCGTTATTCCATTGTTAATTTATTTTATGCACGAACCAGTTCATCAAACGATTCCTTTTAAAACCTAGCTCTGAATATTTAAGCATTAATGGAAGACCAATATATCCAAGCCCCAATACACCTATAACAGATGAACCTATAAAACCTGCACCGCCGGTAACTAAAAATTTCATTTATTCTGTGCTTATATTCACTGAGAAACCATGCTTTTTCAAAAGTGCATGTTGTTTAGCTTGCTTAAGATCGTATTCAACCATTTCTTTACACATTTCCTGTAAAGTAATTTCGGGTACCCAGCCTAGTTTTTCTTTTGCTTTTGTTGGATCGCCGAGTAGAGATTCTACTTCTGTCGGACGGAAGTAACATGGATCAATACGGAAAATAGTATCACCAGTTTTTAGAATTTTTTGCTCAGTGTTGAGTATTGGAGATGATTTATCAATAACGCCTGTTTCATCAATCCCACTTCCCTGCCACTTAATATTAATCCCCAGTTCAGTCGCTGACATTTCAATGAATTGACGTACGCTGTATTGCTTTCCTGTTGCAATCACAAAATCATCCGGTTGTTCTTGCTGTAACATCATCCATTGCATACGAACATAATCTTTGGCATGCCCCCAGTCACGTAAGGCATCAATATTTCCCATGTAAAGACAATCGTCTAAACCTTGAGTAATATTTGCCAGGCCCCGGGTAATCTTGCGAGTAACAAATGTTTCACCACGACGGGGGCTTTCATGGTTAAACAAAATACCGTTACAGGCATACATGCCATAAGCTTCACGATAATTCACAACAATCCAGTAAGCATATAGTTTTGCAACTGCGTAGGGACTACGTGGATAAAAAGGCGTGGTTTCTTTTTGTGGAGTTTCCTGAACAAGACCATAAAGTTCTGAAGTACTGGCCTGGTAAAAACGTGTTTTCTTTTCCAAACCTAAAATTCTAATCGCTTCAAGTAAACGTAGCGTACCTGTACCCACAACATCAGCGGTATATTCAGGACTCTCAAAACTCACCGCAACATGACTTTGTGCTGCAAGGTTATAAATTTCATCAGGCTGGGTTTCTTGTAAAATACGAACAAGATTACTGGTGTCAGTCAGATCACCATAGTGAAGTTTGAAGTGAGTATTTTTGACATGGGGGTCCTGATAAATATGATCGACACGATCTGTATTAAAAAGACTTGCACGACGTTTAATGCCATGAACAATGTAGCCTTTTTCAAGAAGGAACTCCGCAAGATAAGAGCCATCTTGTCCGGTGACACCTGTAATGAGTGCAACTTTTGCTTTTGTTGATTTATTTTTCATAGTTTCATCTATTGGTTTTTAAAAAATCGTTATAAGTTAAGGCAAGGCCATCTTGCAAATTTATTTTTGCTTGCCAGCCCAGGTTATTTAAACGAGTGCTATCCATTAACTTTCGTGGTGTACCATCGGGTTTAGTACTATCGAATTCAATTTGTCCCTCATAGCCAATAACTTTACTAATTGTTTTCGCAAGCTCAGCAATTGTTAAGTCATGTCCAATGCCAACATTAATATGACTTAACATTGGTTGAGTATGTTCATCATAAATTGATTTATCAAGATTCATAACATGCACAGCCGCAGCAGCCATGTCATCGACATAAAGAAATTCTCTTCGTGGTGTCCCTGTTCCCCAAATTGAAATACTCGGAACGCCATTAACCTTAGCTTCATGGAAACGACGTATCATTGCAGGAATAACATGTGAGTTTTCCGGGTGGTAATTATCACCTTCGCCATAAAGGTTAGTCGGCATAACACTCCGGTAATCTACACCGTGACTTTCACCATACTGACGATTATAGCTCTCGCATAGTTTGATACCAGCAATTTTTGCTACCGCATAAGGTTCATTTGTTGGCTCAAGCGTGCCTGTAAGTAATGCATCTTCACTCATTGGTTGCTTTACCAATTTTGGATATATACAACTTGAACCTAGAAACAAAAGTTTTTTAACGCCATTATTAAATGCTGCATCAATAACATTTGCCTGAACCATCAAATTGCTATAAATAAATTCTGCCGGGTAAGTATTATTAGCATGAATACCACCAACCTTTGCTGCAGCAAGATAAACCTGATCAGGCTTTTCAGATTCAAAAAAATCTTTAACCGCAGCCTGATTGATGAGATCAAGTTCTGCATGAGTTCGAGTAATGAAATTCGTATAGCCTTGCGCTTGCAAGGTTCGAATAATAGCGGAACCAACCATACCACGATGGCCTGCAATGTAAATTTTTGGTTTAGTTGTCATTATATATTTTTCTAATTTGAATTTTGTCTGATAAATCTATAAATACGCTACCGCCCTACCGTGCATAAAAGCAAGTATAAGGTTTTATAATCACCCAATCCCAGCATTCCCCTTGCAAGAAAAGGAGCAACAGGAAATATTTATTAAGCTATTTCCAACTCATGCACACTCAATGTCACTTGAGTATTTTTTCCAACAATGTCGAGCAATACAGAAACACGTTCTGTGCTTTTCATTTTTTGGTAAACAGCTTTATAACCTTCAAAAGGGCCATCGATAATTTCAACTTGATCGCCCAATTTTAATTCTTTCTTTTCAGTTAACTGCAAACTGAATTCAGTTTCGTTATTTTTTAAATGCACTATTATATTTTCAGGTACAACTACAGGTATTCCACCAAAACGAACCATACCGGCAACACCAATGGTTGAACGAATTGGTGACCAATTATCCATTTCTTTATCGAGAGAAATAAAAAGGTAACGAGGAAAAAAAGCTTCGGTGCGTTGAATTTTTTTTCCGTTACGCCGGCGTGTTGTTTGTACAAGGGGTAAATAGGTTACATAACCCTGACGTAAGAGATTTTCCTGCGCTTTAAATTCGGATTGCGGTTTGGTAACAATCAGGTACCAGGATCGTTTTTTGTTATTTTTATTAAAGGTCACTGTCTTTCATCCCGGCTACTTCAGTCAAAGCAGTTTCATTTTTCAAATTTTCGATTTCAACTTTTATGCTTTCATATTCTTCTATTTTTCTTTGTAAAAATCGATAAGTCACTTCAGCTTTTTCTTCTATTCCCTGGGGAGTAAGAAAGTAAATGTAAGCACTTTTCTTTTTATTGTTATAAAAGTTTTGAAATTTTATAAAGCCCTTGTCAACCAACGCTTTTAAGCAATAATTTGTTTTACCAAGACTCACTCCCATTTTCTGTGCAATCTCACGCTGACTCAAATGGGGTTCAGTCTTAATTAATTTCAATAATTTATAGGTGATTTCGTCTTTCAACTAAACAGCTGCCTTAACTAATGTTCAACAGTTGAACATTAGCACAAAACCATTTCAAATCAAGGATTTATAGCAAAACTGTGAATTGTTACAAGAAGTAATAATCGATGAAATATAAGAGAATTCTAAATTATATAGTCAAAGCAGACCCAACTGCCCTTCTTCCAGTCTTTTTATCTTGTCTCGCATGTTTGCGGCTTCTTCAAACTCAAGATTTTGTGCATATTGGTACATTTGCTGTTCCATTTGCTCCACTTTCTTATTGAGCTGCTTGGCGGTTAATACTCCATACTCCGCCTCTTCTTCAGCAACTTTGGCGTATCGCTGTGATGACTTTCCATAAGCCCCCTCCATGATATCAGCGACTTTCTTTTCAATGGTGGTAGGGGTGATACCGTGTTTTTTGTTAAATTCGGTTTGTTTTTCACGACGACGTTCCGTTTCATCAATTGCGCGTTTCATGGATTTAGTCATTTTGTCTGCATATAAAATTGCCATACCTTTTGAATTTCGTGCAGCACGTCCGATGGTCTGAATGAGTGAACGTTCTGAACGCAGGAAACCTTCTTTATCGGCATCCAAAATTGCAACTAAGGTGACTTCGGGTATATCCAGCCCCTCTCTTAACAAGTTAATTCCAACTAAAACATCAAAATGGCCCAGGCGTAAATCACGTAAAATCTCAATTCGTTCGACGGTATCAATATCAGAATGCATGTAACGCACGCGCACACCATGATCAGCAAAATAATCGGTAAGATCTTCTGCCATGCGTTTGGTTAAGGTGGTAACGAGTACCCGTTCATTAATTTCTGCGCGTTTGTTTATTTCAGAGAGTAAATCATCCACCTGCGTGGTGGCACTTCGTACTTCGATGAGAGGATCGAGTAAACCGGTGGGTCTCACCACCTGCTCAACAATTTCACCGGAATGTTCTTTTTCATAATCGGCCGGGGTTGCAGAAACATAAATGGTCTGAGGCACCAGTTTTTCAAACTCATCAAAGCGAAGAGGACGATTATCCAGCGCAGAGGGCAAACGAAAGCCATAATTAACCAGGTTTTCCTTACGCGAGCGATCTCCTTTGTACATTGCACCAATCTGAGGAATACTGACATGAGACTCATCAACGATCAGCAACGCTTCATCGGGTAAATAATCAATAAACGTGGGAGGTGGATCGCCCGGTTGGCGGCCAGATAAATAACGCGAATAATTTTCTATGCCGTTGCAATAACCGAGTTCCAGCATCATTTCAATATCAAACTGGCAGCGTTGTTCCAGACGTTGCGCTTCAACTAATTTATTATTATCACGTAAAAAAGCCAGTCGTTCTTTTAACTCTACTTTAATTTGTTCAACCGCGTTTAATACATTTTCACGCGGTGTCACGTAATGCGTTTTAGGATAAATGGTTGTACGCGGTACGGTTTTGATCACTTCGCCGGTTAAAGGATCAAAATAACTGATCTTCTCAACTTCATCATCAAACATCTCCACCCGAACCGCATCTTTTTCTGAATCCGCCGGGAAAATATCGATCACTTCACCACGAACCCGGAAAGTGCCACGTTTTAATTCGGTATCATTTCGCGAGTATTGTAATGCGGTAAGCTTTTGTAAGATCTTGCGCTGACCTATTTCTTCGCCACGATTTAGAATCAACACCATTTCAAGATAAGCAGAAGGATCACCCAAACCATAAATAGCCGATACGGTCGCAATAGTGATGGTATCTTTTCGTTCAAGTAATGATTTAGTCGCAGACAAGCGCATTTGTTCAATGTGCTCATTCACCGCAGCATCTTTTTCGATAAACGTATCCGAGGCGGGCACATAGGCTTCGGGCTGATAATAATCATAATAAGAAACAAAATATTCCACCGCATTATTGGGGAAAAATTCCTTCATCTCACCATACAACTGTGCTGCCAGCGTTTTATTGTGTGCCATAATTAAAGTTGGACGTTGCAATTCCTGAATCACATTTGCCACGGTAAAGGTTTTACCTGATCCAGTCACACCTAATAAGGTCAAACCGGATTCGCCCGCTTTTAAGCCCTCAACCAGTGCCGAAATGGCTTCGGGTTGATCACCTGCAGGCTGGTAATCTGATTTGAGTTGAAAAAGTTTGTTCATTATAAAAAATATGATCTTGTTTAAAGTTTGCAGTATATTACATATCTTTATAGATACATGTTTCGAAACAGATATGTGGAGATTATTAAGTTGGATTTCAAGCTGTCAGATCGCGTACAACGCATTAAACCCTCTCCTACTTTGGCTATTACTGCGCGTGCCGCTGAATTACGTGCCGCAGGCAAAGATATTATTGGTTTAGGTGCCGGTGAGCCCGATTTTGATACCCCCGAACACATCAAACAGGCTGCAGTAAAAGCCATCGCCGATGGTTTTACTAAATATACCGCAGTTGACGGTACAGCCAGTCTGAAACAAGCCATTATTGATAAATTTTCACATGATAATCAGCTTAATTATACTGCAAACCAGGTGCTGGTCTCCTGTGGTGGCAAACAAAGCTTTTTTAACCTGACTCAGGCGCTGTTAAATCAGGGTGACGAAGTCATTATTCCTGCACCTTACTGGGTTTCATATCCTGATATGGTTCTGCTTGCAGATGGCAAACCGGTTTTTATTGAAGCCGATATCAAACAAAGCTTTAAAATCAGCCCCGAGCAGCTGGAAGCGGCAATTACTAAAAAAACACGGTTGGTGGTTTTAAACAGTCCATCTAACCCATCCGGTATCGCCTATAGCCAAAAAGAGCTGGCAGCGCTTGGACAAGTTTTACTCAAACACCCCGATGTTTTAGTGGCAACCGATGACATGTATGAACATATTCTCTGGGCAGACGAACCTTTCTCCAATATTGTTATGGCCTGCCCTGAACTTTATGCACAGACTATTGTTTTAAACGGTGTTTCTAAAGCCTATTCAATGACCGGCTGGCGTATAGGTTATGCCGCAGGACCAGAAAAACTAATAAAAGCAATGAAAAAGGTACAATCACAAAGCACGTCGAATCCAACCTCAATTTCACAGGTTGCTGCTGAAGCAGCATTAAGTGGCGATCAAACATGTCTGCAAACCATGCTCTCTGCGTTTAAAGAGCGCCATGAATATGTTCATCAACGCCTAAATGCCATTGAGGGTATAACTTGCCTACCCTCAGACGGGACTTTTTATTCTTTTCCGGATGTGCGTGGTTTTATTGATAAAATCAAAGGTGTTAACAATGATATGGAACTCTCCGAATACCTGATTGAAAAAGCCGGTGTTGCACTCGTGCCGGGCTCTGCATTTGGATCACCGGGTTATATCCGTATCTCTTTTGCAACCAGTCTTGGTGTGCTTGAAGATGCATTGGATAGGATCGAGAAAGTTATTTCTTAGTCTTTTTCTTTTATCGTTGAAAAAACACTGCCGATCAGGCACTAAAGTTTATGTAGGACAAACCCTACAAAAAGTCACCGAAAATCCCTACAAATAGTCGCTTCCAACTTCAAACGTTATTGCCTATTCTATCAAGCAACAAGGACGTGGGGGGTGACACGGAGGTCTCTACTCAAAACTCCGGCCATGGAATTGGCTGGAGTTACTACTTTAAGCATTTCGCTTAGGGTAATTACCTACAAGGATGTGGGAGTTAATATGGATGTTAACAAACCTTGTCCCGGCCAGGGATTTGGCTGGGGCAACCTTAACCATCAAAATCGTGGATATACTTTAATTGAGTTACTCATGGCTCTCGCAGTCACTTCGATACTCACACTTAACGTATTTCCAAATTTCTCTGCTCTTATCGCTCAGGAACGAAGTACTGTCTTAACAAATAGTCTCGCCGGCGCCCTCGCTTACGCGCGCACAGAAGCAATAATGAAACAAACAACAATTCTCACCTGCCAAAGCAACAATGGCAGTGAATGCACTCGCTCAGGAAACTGGCACAATGGCTGGATTATTTTTATTGATAAAAACAAAAATAAACAAAGGGAGCCTGAAGAAAAGCTGCTCCGTGTTTATGCGGCCGTGGATAATGGCACTAAAGTAACATTTAGGGGCAGTGCAGGTATAAGACACTATATGAAATACAAACCCACTGGCAGAGCCTTCCCAAATGGCTCATTTCTCATTTGCAATCCCAATATTGGAGTGGGAAAAGCACTCATTATGACCCAGTCCGGCCGATTACGACTCAGCAAAAAACAAACTAATGGTTCCGCTATAACTTGCCGTTAATTCACATATATTAATGGAAACAATGTTGACCCGTGGAGGGCAGATCAGTACTATACGCCTCGATTCCCCAATAGCTCAGTTGGTAGAGCAAAGGACTGTTAATCCTTGTGTCCCTGGTTCGAGCCCAGGTTGGGGAGCCATCTTTTAAAGCCAGATTTTAGCGATAAAGTCTGGCTTTTTTATTTTAGACATGGCTCTCACCAGGTCATTACCCTGGTTAACACACCCGCTTATTTTATTTTTTGTCTGTGTGTGTTTTCCGCATTCCATGCGTTATCGAGCCCAGGTTGAGGAGTCACACAATATAGCCAGATTTTTTCGGAAGTCTGGCTTTTTTTATGGCTGAAATAATCCCTATTCCCGTGTACACTTTAAGCATCTATCTATTTGATTAATAAGAGATACTCGAATGCTACGACTCGTTTATATATCCCTGACACTATTCATTATTATTTTTGGTATTGTCTTCGCTGTGCTCAACGCTGAGAACGTACAACTTAATTATTACCTTGGTGCCGTTGAATTACCGCTGTCGCTGGTTTTGGTTCTTGCCATGATTTTAGGGGCCATCCTGGGTATTTTTGCCAGCTTAAGCTTTATTATCGGCTCACGCCGAAGCACTTCAAAACTTAAACGCTCTGTTGAAGTTGCCGAAAAAGAAATTGTCAATCTCAGAAACATTCCCATTAAAAACGAACATTAACGTTACTCTAAATTTATCAAATGTTACTTGAAACTCTTTTTCTTTTACTTCCTGTTGCCGCCCTATCCGGTTGGGTAATGGGGCGTCGCTCGTTAGTAAAAAAAGAATCTGTTTATTCTGACATCCCTCTCGATTACTTAAAGGGTTTAAATTTATTACTGGATGAACAACCTGATAAAGCCATTGATCTTTTTATCCAGATGCTTGAAGTCAACAATGACACAGTTGAAACGCATTTAGCCTTAGGCAGTCTTTTTAGAAGGCGCGGCGAAGTTGATCGCGCTATTCGCATTCATCAAAATTTAATTGCACGCCCAACATTATTACCTGCTCAACGCGCGCACGCCCTGTTTGAACTCGGTCAGGATTACATGAAAGCAGGATTATTTGATCGCGCTGAAACATTATTTAGCGAATTAATTGATAGCAATCCACACAGCGAACAGGCATTAGAATACTTACTGGATATTTATCAACAAGAGAAAGACTGGGCCAACGCAATAAAAATAGCACAACAAATTGGTACGAAAACAGGTAAAGCGTGTAACGCGTTAGTTTCACATTTTTATTGCGAACAAGCGGAAACAGCCTATAAACAAGGTGAACCTGCCCGTGCCACAAAATTATTAAAAAAAGCATTGAGTATAAATAAAAATTGCGTTCGCGCCAGTTTACTTGAAGCAAAAATTGAGCATGAAGCAGGAAAAAATATTACCGCTATACGCGCATTAAAACGTATCGAACAACAAGATGCAGATTTTTTGCCTGAAATTCTTGAGCCATTACTTCACTGTTATCAAAGCCTGGATAAACCTGCCGAAATGCTGGTTTATTTGCGTGACATTTTATCTCGCCATGATGCCATTAGTATCATGTTAAATCTTTCAGATTTATTACAACATTATCAGAATGATGAAATTGCTGAAGACTTCATTGAAAATTTTTTGCATCATCGCCCTTCCTTACGCGGAATGGATCGTCTTATTGATATCAATATCAAACATGCAAAAGAACCGGTTCAGGAAAAGTTACGTATTTTAAAATCTGTAACCAGTCAATTATTAGAAGACAAGCCAGTGTATAGTTGTCATGTTTGTGGCTTTAATGGCAAAACATTGCACTGGCAATGCCCAGGCTGTAAACGCTGGGACACAGTTAAACCAATTCAAGGTGTAGAAGGGGAATAGAGTGAGTTCATCACCCATTATAGTAGCATTAGATTTTCCAGGTGAAGCTGAAGCATTAGCGTTCGTTGCTCAATTAGAACCAGCTCGTTGTCGTTTAAAAGTAGGCAAAGAACTCTTTACTCGTTCCGGCCCTGACCTTGTAAAAAAACTGGTTAAACAGAATTTTGATGTTTTTCTGGATTTAAAATTTCATGATATTCCAAATACTGTCGCACGTGCCTGTCAGGCTGGAGCAGATCTGGGAGTATGGATGATTAACGTCCACGCCATGGGTGGTCGGAAAATGTTAGAAGCAGCACGTGAAGCGTTACCCGTTAATGACAGTAATCCAAAACTGATTGCGGTGACGGTTTTAACCAGCATGGGCGCAGATGACTTAAAAGAAATCGGCTTAAACCACTCTCCTGCTGAACAGGTTAAACAGCTGGCATCACTCACATCTGATTGTGGACTGGATGGTGTCGTCTGTTCACCACAGGAGATTTCTTTGTTGAGAGAGTCGCTGGATCCGGATTTTGAATTAATCACCCCGGGTATTCGTCCAGAATGGAGTGTAACCGGCGACCAAAAAAGGATAATGACGCCCGCAGAGGCCATGCAGGCAGGAAGCAATTATCTGGTAATAGGACGCCCTATTACTCAAGCTACGCAACCTATGCAGGCTCTGGAAAAAATCGAAAAAGAACTGGGTTTGTAAGGCAAACCCTACATTAATTTCAGCCTTATCCTACAGATTAAATTTTTGATTACCCTTATAGTAAAGACTCTTAAAACAGACAAGGAGTCTCGATATGAAAACAATAAGGATATTATTTGCCCTTCTGGCATTAACCCTCTCTGCATATACCTATGCTGGCCCAGTCAATATTAATACTGCTGATGCACAAACATTAAGCAAAAATATTAAAGGCGTAGGATTAAAAAAAGCACAAGCCATTATTGCTTACCGCGTAAAAAACGGAAAATTTAAAACTGTTGCAGATTTAAAGAAAGTTAAAGGCATTGGTGTTAAATTGCTGGAGAAAAACAGCGGTTCACTTATGGTTGAAAACAAGAAAAATATTAAAAAATCAGTAGCAAAAAATTAATATTTTTATAATAAAAAGGCATCTTCGGATGCCTTTTTTTTGTCTAAAATTCTCTTCCCTCTTCCCTCTTCCCTCTTCCCTGTTCAAATCCTGTTTATAAATACAGGGTTCTCATGCTAAACTGCCGCTATATAGATATTTAAAACTACAGGCTCTTTATTCAAATGAAAAAAATAAGAAAAGCGGTATTCCCTGTTGCAGGTTTAGGAACACGTTTTTTACCCGCAACGAAAGCCAGCCCAAAAGAAATGTTACCGGTTGTCGATAAACCCTTGATCCAGTATGCCGTTGAAGAAGCTGTTGAAGCCGGTATAGAACAACTCATTTTTGTCACTGGACGCAATAAACGCTCAATCCCTGATCACTTTGATAAAGCCTATGAACTGGAAGCAGAACTCGAAGCCAAGGGTAAAGATAAACTTTTAAAACTTATACAAAATATTGTCCCACCACATGTTTCATGTATTTATTTACGCCAGTCAGAAGCATTGGGTTTAGGCCATGCCGTATTATGCGCAAAACCTGTCGTTGGAGATGAGCCTTTCTCCGTCATTCTTGCAGATGATTTAATCGACAATGAGAATAATGGCTGCGTTAAACAAATGGTTGAATCATATAAACAGCATGCCGCAAGTATTTTGGCGGTACAACAAGTCGAAAAAAATGAAACCGATAAATATGGCATTGTGAGTCTTAAAAATAAAACGGACAATGAAGGGTTTATATCCGGTATTGTTGAAAAACCTGCTCCCGCTGATGCACCTTCAACCTTAGCTGTAGTCGGACGCTATATTCTTAACCCGCATATTTTTCATTTTCTGGAAAAAACACAAAAAGGTGCTGGTGGAGAAATTCAATTAACCGATGCGATTGCCGATTTATTAGCAGACGAACAAGTGTATGCCTATGAATTTGATGGCGTTCGTTATGACTGTGGTAGCAAACTCGGTTACTTACAAGCCAGTGTTGAACTGGGAATGAAACATCCTGAAATAGGTAAAGAATTTACACAATATATAAATAGCTTAAAAAAATAAATATTTTTTTTATATTACAGAGTATCTATTAAAGTTCACGATATTCAATTGTGTTTAAGAAAATTTCGATCAGCTGTTTAACAAGATTCGACAATGAAAGACCTTTATACCGATCTTCCTTAAGAATACATTTAGTATAAAGGGCTTCACGTAACATTCCCTGAAACATTAAACTGGCCATTCCAGGATCGATTGAGCCAACTTTCCCTTCTTTTGATAATTCCTTAACGCTGAATTCGATATAGTCGGTAAAAGATCGCCATCGATTTTCAAAAAACTGATTGGATACAGCAGTACCTTCAAGTGCACTCATGAGTTCCATACGTAAGTAATCTGGATCACGCGAAACACTATCAACAAAAATCTGTGTCATACGCATCAGCACACTACCAAAGTCAGACTGTTCCTCGATTATAGCAGTAATATAACTTTCTCTGACGCACGAAATTGAGCAAGTGCAGCTTCATATAGCGCTTCTTTAGAAGAAAAATGCTGGTATAAAACGGCTGGACTCACACCCAGCCGCTTCGCGATTTCATCGACAGAAACACCGTGATAACCCTTATCCGCAAATAAAATCCTGCACCAATTTGAGAATTTATCGCACTAAAAAGGTGCTAAAAATGCTCATTTACTCAAAAAAAACCATTTAAAAAATAAAAATTATAATGATAACAACAACATAGAAAATAAATGTCTATCTGGCATTACTATTGCATTTATACTGATAAATATAAAACAAGGTCGCTCTTAAGTGATCCAAACGTATTAATTTAACTTTTTACAGAGGAAGTAGTATGTCTTATTTAGTCCCTTCAGAATTTGTTACAAAAATGATAGATGCTGGCGAATCCAAGATTTTCATGTCCACCAGAGATACCTTGATTCGAGCTTTTATGGCCGGTGCTATTCTTGCATTAGCGGCTGCATTTGCGATTACTGTTACCGTACAAACAGGATCGCCACTCGTGGGGGCATTACTTTTCCCTGTTGGTTTTATCATGTTGTATTTAATGGGCTTTGATCTTCTAACCGGTGTATTTATGCTAACGCCACTTGCATGGATTGATAAACGCCCAGGCGTAACCATTGCTGGCATTTTAAGGAACTGGGGATTAGTTTTCACAGGTAATTTCGTAGGTGCATTTACGGTGGCTGTGATGATGGCGATTGTTTTTACCTACGGTTTTTCAGTAGAGCCCAATGCCGTTGGCCAAAAGATTGCGAGTATTGGTGAAGCACGTACATTAGGTTATGCAGAATATGGTGCAGCCGGCATGATGACACTCTTTATCAGAGGCATGTTATGTAACTGGATGGTTTCAATGGGGGTGGTTGGTGCAATGATTTCTACTTCGGTCAGTGGTAAAGTTATTGCCATGTGGATGCCAATCATGCTCTTCTTTGCCATGGTCTTCGAACATTCTGTGGTAAACATGTTCCTGTTTCCATCCGCTATGATAATGGGTGGTGATTTCTCCGTGATGGACTATCTTATCTGGAATGAGATCCCCACTGTTCTGGGTAATCTGGTCGGTGGTTTAGCGTTTACCGGATTAACTTTATATACCACACATATTAAAACTGCTCCTACACGTTCTTTGTAATTAATAAAAATTAAAATAATAAAACCTCAGTCACTAAAAGTGGCTGAGGTTTCCCGAAGGTTATAAAAGTGTCAAGTCACCTAAAAATATCGGTAGGACAATATACAGGTAAAGGACGCAAGGAAATCAATCAGGATTTTCACGGTGTTTACATACCCAAAGAACCCCTTCTCACTTCAAAAGGAATCGCCATCGCTCTGGCCGATGGCATCAGTAGTAGTGACGTCAGCCAAATTGCCAGCAAAGCCGCAGTGACAGGGTTTTTAGAAGATTATTTTTGTACCTCAGAAACATGGTCGGTAAAAAAATCGGCACGAAGTGTATTAACCGCTATCAATTCCTGGTTACATTCACAAACTCAGCAGAGTCAACACCGCTACAATAAAGACAAAGGTTATGTCTGTACCTTAAGCGCCATTATTCTAAAATCCACAACCCTGCATATTCTCCATGTAGGTGATTCACGCATCTACCGATTGCGTAGAAATGACAAAATATTGGAACAATTAACCGAAGATCATCGACATTGGATCACACAGGATAAAAGTTATCTGGGTCGAGCTCTCGGCATGAACCCACAACTTGAAATTGATTATCAAACGCAGCCAGTGGACAAGGGTGATATTTTTTTACTGGCAACAGATGGTGTTTATGAATATGCTAACGCCAAATTTATAATAAATGCAATCCATGAGAATAAAAATGATCTGGATAAAGCAGCGAAAGCGGTTGTCGAAGAAGCATACGATCAGGGAAGTACGGATAACCTCACAGCACAAATTATAAGGGTTGATGAATTGCCCCTTCAGGATGCTAACGAGATTTATCAACAACTAACCGAACTACCTTTCCCACCCATATTAGATGCAAGAACAACGTTTGATGGCTATCAAATTATCAGAGAAGTGCATGCCTCCAGTCGCAGCCATATTTATCTGGCAGTTGATAATGAAACAAACACTCAAGTCATTATAAAAACACCCTCCATTGATCTTCGCGATGATCCCGCTTACCTCGAAAGATTTCTTATGGAAGAATGGATTGCCCGGCGTATCACCAGTCCGTATGTATTAAAACCTTGTTTACAAACGCAAAAACGTAACTACTTTTATATTGTTACGGAATTTATTGATGGCCAGACATTAACCCAATGGATGATCGACCACCCGAAGCCAGACGTAGAAACGGTACGTGGAATAGTAGAACAAATTGCCAAAGGTTTATTTGCTTTTCACCGCATGGAAATGTTGCATCAGGATCTAAGACCGGAAAATATTATGATTGATAATACGGGCACGGTGAAGATCATTGATTTTGGTTCAACCCGAGTTGCAGGGCTGATGGAACTGACAACACTTATCAAACAAAACAACTTACTCGGCACGGCACAATATACTGCACCAGAATATTTTCTGGGAGAAAGTGGCACACCACGTTCGGATATGTTTTCTGTAGGGGTTATCGCTTACCAAATGTTAACCGGTAAACTACCTTATGGGACTCAAGTTGCAAAATCTCGAACAAAAGCCGCGCAAAGAAAATTACAATACAACTCTGTACTGGATGATGAACGTGAGATTCCCGCCTGGATCGATGAGTCCATCAGGAAAGCGGTGCATCCGAATCCTTATAAACGATACGAAGAATTATCCGAGTTTCTATATGACCTGCGTCATCCAAACAAAGAATTCCTCAATAAAACCCGCCCACCACTAGTGGAACGTAACCCTGTCGTTTTCTGGAAAAGCATTTCTTTTATCCTGGCTGTTATCATTGTCATATTATTAAATAAATAATATTAAATAGTGTCAGGGATCAATATTCCTTAATATTAAAAACACTTTTTCTCTGGCAGCTATTGTCTAGCATGTTGCCCGCCTGAAGTACTAATGCTCACCTTTAGTACGCAACAATCCTGCTAAACGATTGCCTTGTTTCTGAGGACCACCGCGTGGAAATATGCGATGCAGGTAACGGCTGTTACCGCGTTCTTCCCCCCACTCAACTTTAAAATGTTTTACCATTTTACGCACTTCAGCCTGTGCGCCGTGTTTTTCATAGAAGTCGCGTAAAAACCGAACCACATCCCAATGTTCATCGGTGAGTTCCAAACCTTCTATTGCAGCCTGGGCTGTAACGAATCCTTCTGACCATTGATCACGGTTTACAATATAACCTTCTCCGCAGGTTTGGATTTCTTTGTCATCAACCATGACGGTTTTTATTTGCATGCCTGGGTACATAATATTTTCCTTAATGATTGTCAGGCAGTACGCCGACCTGTTGCATTTCAGCTAAACCTGTTTCGCGGGCATGCTCTTCAAAACCTTTATTGCGCCAGAAGAAAGCTCCAGGCATTGTTGTTGGTATGACGAGAACATAAAATAATGCACGTCCTATAATGGCGCTAATTAATAATGAAATAATAAGTAAAGACCCCAGCACAACACCTGAAACACCACTTAACCCTATAATAATAATGGCCGTTAATGCAGCAATGTTTATTCCTAATAAAATATTACGTAACAAATAAGATTTACCGTAACGTGTTGTTTGTTCAAAATGGGAAGCGACACCTTCATCTTTGCTTTTCTTTAAATGATAGGCATGGAAAATCAAGCCTGTGGCTTCAAGAATTAAACCAATTAAAGCTACGAGTGATGCTTGATGTATAAGTGAATGTTCCAACGTCGCTGTTGCAATGCTAGCAATAAACGCAATACTCATTGCACCAAAGACCAATGCGGTTGCTACAAAACTACTCGCTGTTTGCCAGTGGTTCCAATACGGCCTGGCAGGGATTAAATAAAGCTTAATCATATAATACAAACCAATCACACCGCCAAGAACTGCGGCAACAGCTGAAGCTGTTATCAATACTTCAATAATATTTATATTCATGACGTCGATATTATTTAACAAGCCAAACATATCGAGTGAATAGAACAATCCATAACCTGAAAAGCCCATAAAGAATAAAGTCACACCGGCTATTTCGCGACTAAGCGGAGATAAACGCCAGTTATTCATGCCACGATAAAAACGTAATGGTTTACCTAAATGCAAATTTAGCTTAATCATGCCGGTTGTTAAAATAACAAATAAGGTTGCAATAACAGGTAAGAATGAATTTGTAAAACTATTCGTAATACTTCCCACTCCTATATCAGCAGCAAACATCAATAATAAAAAAGCACCAATAACGGCTTGTGAGGTTAAGGTAAAAATAATGTGTGCATTCTCATGAGATGAAAGCAGCTTTTTCAAATTCCATTCACGTTTAGTGTTGTTCTTGGGATCAAGTACGGGTTGAAAACTTCCGTTACCCTCCCCTTTGCTGTCATCGCGATGATATTTCACAGCTGTACTATCTACACGCACCATATCCCTCTGGCTGGTACGAGTCTGTTGGAAACGAATATTGGGATGAGTAATATCGGTGCGTGGAAAACCAGGGATTTCAGTTTTGGCCTGACTCCTGCCTTCAGGAACATTCTCAATAACACCAAAATCCAACGCATTACCTAAGCAAGCGGATACGCAAGCAGGTTTCAGTCCAACTTCAAGTCGATCAACACACATATTACATTTACTTACCGTACCTTCAATCGGATCAAGCTGTGGCGCATTATAAGGACAAACCCAGGTACAGTAACCACAGCCGAAACAGATATCCGGATCCTGCAATACCGCACCGTACTCAGCAAATTTAGTATAAGCACGCGTTGGACAGCCTTTTAAACAAACTGGGTTATCGCAGTGATTACAAGCCATGGAAATGTTAAGACGTTGATAAGCAGGGTAAGTTCCACCTTCAATAAAACCGACTGAACGAAAAGCAATATGTGCCGGGTTATCATTTTTTTCACTGCAAGCTGCTTCGCAAGCATGACAGGCAATGCAATTATCAGCATTAAAATAAAAACCATGTTGCTTATAGCGATTGGGATTTTCGCCGACAGCATCATCACCATTTATTTTCAGGCTCTTGCCATGCAGTGGGTCACCTTCATGCACCGTATCAATAGGTTGATCATAACAATTGTGACTTTTGCTAGTCGGATCATTTAATAAAGCGTAGTCGGGTTCGTTGTCGCGTACTTCAAACATAGTGTGTCCTTAAAACTTGCGCATTTCCATGCTCAGTTGTGCTGCCTCTTTCTGATCAGCGATGCACTCAATTCGCACTGCTGACTGTTTATAAGCAGGTTGACGTGAATGGGGATCGAGAAGACCCAATGTCAGTCGATTCGCACAATCATGAAAATGAAAAGGCAGAAAAATCATATTTAATGGTACACGTTGAGTGGGTTGTACCATGACCACGGCATCGGAACGGCGTGATACCAAACGCACGTAGTCGCCACGTTGAACACCCAGCTCTGCTGACAAATCCGGATTGATCTCTATAAAGGGAATAGGACTGTACTTATTATTATTACCGATCTTGCCGGTCTTGGTACGGCCATGCCAATGTTCAATTAATCGTCCAGTATTCAGCCAGATAGGGAATTCATCATCCGGCACTTCATTGTTGTCGATAAAAGGTAACGGAATAAGTTTGGCCTTACCATCGGGATAACTAAAAGTACCATCCTCAGTATAAAGACGCTTGCCTCCACTCGGTGGTGTTTCACCTTGTTGCAATTGTTTTTCTGTATAAGGCCACTGAATGCCACGTTGTTTTTCAATAAGCTCATGACTCATACCGGAGATATCTGCCAAACGTCCTTTAGATATTTTAGTCATTTCCAAAAATATATCGGGAGCCTTTTCCGGAAAGCTGACATTGCCATTAGAATTAAAGCGCTCCGCCATGCGATTAAAAATCCACAGGTCAGGTTTAGCCTGTCCGGGTGGTTTGATAATCGGCTTAACCAGATTAACGCGACGCTCGGTATTGGTCATCACACCTTCTTTTTCTGCCCAGGTGCCGGCAGGTAAATAAACATGAGCATACTGCGCACTTTCGGTATCTTCATAACAATCCTGAACGACACAAAATTCAAGCTTCTCCATCGCCTTACGTACTCGTTCACTATTTGGTAAAGATGTTAGTGGATTGGTGGCGATCAACCACAACCCTTTAATCTGGCCAGTCTCAATAGCATGGTAAATATCGGTCTGAAACATGCCGCGTTTCTTTGGAAAAAACTCAGGATCAATATTCCAGAATTTAGCGATCTCTTCACGGTGTTCAGGCACTTCCAACTGGCGATAATTAGGCAGACCGGAACAGGATGACCATTCACGAGTACCCATAGCATTGCACTGGCCAGTGATAGAAAGACTGGTACCGCCGGGCTTACCGATGTTACCTGTGAGTAACGCTAAATTATTAATGCCAACGACACCATCAGAACCATGAGTGGACTGGTTGATTCCCATGGTCCAAATTTGCATGGCAGCACCCGCATTAGCCAGTGTTCGAGCAACGTGGCGAATCGTATCTTCGTCGATGCCACAAATCTTCGCTGCCGTTACTGGATCATATTTTTTAACCTCAGCACGGATTTCATCTATCCCTACTGTATTTGCCTCAATATAATCCCTGTCTTCAAGACCCTCTTTTAGAATCACGTGCATTAACGCGTTTTGTAATACGACATCTGTTCCCGGGGTAATCGGCAAATGTATATCCGCATTCTGCGCCAGCATAGTTACTCTTGGATCGACCACGATCAGTGTGAAGCCACGCTTTTCCTGCGCTTCTTTCATACGCCAATAAATAATTGGATGTTGTTCTGGAAGGTTTGAACCCCATGCGATTAAACAATCGGTGTTATCAAAATCATCATAACAACCAGGAGGTCCATCTGAACCAAAAGATCGTTTGTAGCCTGACACGGCCGAGGCCATGCATAAGGTAGTATTGCCATCGTAGTTGTTGGTACCAATCAATCCACGAGTCAACTTACCCAAGGTATAAAATTCTTCAGTAAGCATTTGTCCGGTAGAAATGATAGCAAAAGAATCACGACCATGTTTTTCCTGAATGCGTACAATCTCATCATGTACTTTATCCAGAGCATTATCCCAATCAGTCGTCTGCCATGGCTGATGCCATTGCTCACGAATCTTAGGTTCCAAGCCACGACCATCAGAATCAAAAAGTTCATGTTCGAAGATACCTTTTAAACAAAGCTTACCGCGATTTACATCAGCATCCGCTACACCACGGGATGCTACCGCCTTACCTTCGGTATTCAAACCAACTTCGATGGAACAGCCGGTGGAACAATAACCACAAGCAGCATACTTCCATTCCACTACACCTTTATCAGCTATCTTAATGGGATTTTTTTTCTTACGACCAAACAGCATTTCTATATAACCTACTATTTATTAGGACAACCTTCATTCGGTGTCAGTGACAACATAATTTTTTCGCCTTCCATTTTAATCGGGAAGCTTGCTGCACAACCTTCATCAGGTGCGATTGCGATACCGTTTTCAAGACCAATTTTCCAGTCATGCATTGGGCAGGCAACACGATCACCATGAACGATGCCTTGCGATAATTGGCCACCTTTGTGCGGACATTTATCGCGTAATGCAAAAATTTTATCGTCGGCTGTTCTAAATACCGCTATATCCCCTTCGGCTCGTTGCACAACGCGTGCACCAAGTTTAGGTATATCGTTTAACGTTCCAACTTCAATCCAGTCACTCATCATCTTTTACCATCTAGTTTTTTTAACCACAGAGAACACAGAGGTTCACAGAGTTAATATTATTTATACGTTAAGTTAAATTTTGTTGGTCAGGGTTACACAAACAAAATTCTCTGTGTACCTTCGTGACCTCTGTGGTTCAAATAGTTTTATCCCATAACCTTAATTGGAGTAAATTCATGTGCTTCACCACCTTTTGCACGTTCTTCCCATGGATCATCCTGCATAAAGGTTTGCGAATAATTAAAACGCTCTGCTAATTCTTTGCGTCTTGCCGAGTTGTCAACCAATGCTTCCTTAATATGGTTCAACCCCATTCTTTCAATCCATGGCGCAGTACGTTCAAGGTAATGCGCTTCTTCACGATAAAGCTGAATATATGCAGCGCTGTATTCAAGGACTTCTTCCTCTGTTTCTACGTTACATAACAAATCAGTTGCACGAACTTTAATACCACCGTTACCACCAACATGAATTTCGTAACCTGAATCGACACACACCACACCATAATCTTTAATCGTGGCTTCAGCGCAATTTCGAGGACAACCAGATGCCGCCATTTTAAACTTATGTGGCATCCATGAGCCCCAGCTCATTTTTTCAAGTTTGATCCCCAGGCCAGTAGAATCCTGTGTCCCAAAACGACACCATTCTTTTCCGACACAGGTTTTAACCGTACGCAGTGCTTTACCATAAGCATGACCAGAAACCATACCGGCTTTATTTAAGTCATTCCAAATTGCTGGTAATTCTTCTTTCTTAAGACCGTATAAACCAATACGTTGTCCACCAGTTACATGAACCGTTTTCAACTTAAATTTTTCAGCAGCATCCGCAACAGCACGCAACTCTTGCGGTGTCGTCATACCACCCCACATGCGAGGAATAACAGAATATGTTCCATCGCCCTGAATATTGGCATGCGCACGTTCGTTTATGAAACGTGACTGGCTATCATCAAGATTCAGCTCAGGAAATTTACAAACCAGGTAATAGTTTATTGCAGGACGACATTTACTACAGCCATCCGGCGTTTTCCATTCCATTGCATCCATAACAGTACGCACAGATTTGAACTCTTGTGTTTCAATTGCTTCACGAACGGTGTCATGTGATTTATCAGTACAACCACACATGGGTTTTAAATGCGGAGCCGTAGAATATTCACCACCCAGGGTATGTGACATTAATGCTTCGACTAAACCTGTGCATGAACCACAAGAACTGGATGCCTTAGTGTGAGCACGTACTTCATCTAATGTGAAAATTTTGTTAACCGTAATGGCGTTAACAATTTCACCTTTGGTTACACCATTACAACCACAAATTTCTGCATTGTCTGACATGGCAGCAACACGGTTATCATCGCCATGACCGGAATCACCTAAATGTGCCTGACCAAATAATAAGGTTTCACGGAATTCAGAAATATCCGTTTCATCACGCATAAGATCAAAGTACCACGTGCCATCAATCGTATCACCATACATAACAGCACCGAGAATTTTATTGTCTTTAACAATGATCTTGCGATAAACACCTCGCGCTTTATCCTGAAAAACAAGTTCATCGGTTGTTTCATCACCAGTGAAATCACCTGCAGAGAATAAATCAATACCGGTCACTTTTAACTTGGTTGAAGTCATCGTACCTTCATACCGACCAATACCCATCTTCGCTAAATGATTGGCGCATACTTTTGCCATTTCAAATAAAGGTGCAACCAGACCATAAGCAATGCCACGATGTTGTGCGCACTCACCTACTGAATATATTGTTGGATCATATGTTTGCAAAGTATCGTTAACCACAATGCCACGTTCACAATGTATACCTGCTTCTTTTGCTAACTTAATATTTGGTTTTATACCCACCGCCATGACAACAAGATCAGCATAAATTTCTGAGCCATCTTTAAAACGAACTTTCTCAACACGATCCTTACCAATAATCGATTCCGTCTCGGCTTCCATTAAAAAATGTAAGCCACGTTCTTCCAGTGACTCTCTTAACATAGCTGCTGCTGGACCGTCCATTTGGCGCTCCATTAACTTGTCCATCAAATGGACAACCGTCACGCTCATGCCTTGTTGCATTAAACCGTTTGCAGCTTCGAGACCTAACAGACCACCGCCAATTACCACTGCATGTTTATGTTCTTTAGCTGCAGCGATCATTACATCGACATCTTTAATATCACGGAAGGCAATAACACCATCAAGATCATTTCCCGGAACAGGAATAATGAAAGGATCTGAACCTGTGGCAATTAATAAGCGGTCATACGCTTCTTCGGTGCCATCATCGGTAATGACTTTGCGATTAACCCGGTCGATTGAAGTTACTTCCTTACCGCTGTGCAACGTCACATTATTATCTTTATACCACTGCATATCATTAAGCATGATTTCATCAATGGTTTTATCACCCGCCAGCACTGGTGAAAGCATGATGCGATTATAGTTACCATAGGGTTCAGCACCGAAAACTGTTATGTCATAGCGTTCGTCATCTATTTTCAACAATTCTTCAATGGTACGAATTCCCGCCATACCATTGCCAATAACAACCAGTTTTTCTTTCATCCCGCACTCCAAAATTTGTTCTAAATGTGATCCAGTTTTAATATCATTTGACTCAGTTTTGGGTAAAATGATGTCACTATTATCTATAGAGCAACATGTGTGCCAGAATATAAGAATACGCTAAATAAGATTACAACCTATTGATTTTATAGGTTTATTTTGCTTGCGCAGTGATTAAATGAAGGGTATTGAAAAAACAGAACTCTGTAAAATGCTCAATGTTGGTGCAGTAAAATAACACATGCTTCTAAATAAGGCGGCATAAAATAAATCGCCGGTTTTAATGTGATTTTGGTGTATATTAAGAAACTTTATCGTAGGTTCAGATCGTATTTATGACTAAAAATTACAAAATGTTAAGCCTGATATATGCATTTCATATATTACTAGCATCACCGTTATATGCAGCCCATCCCTCGAATAAGCTAAATATACTGGCAGTCCACTCATATCATCAGGAATACCAATGGACATCTTCACAATATGAAGCGTTTAAAAAAAGGCTGAAAAAAAATCTACCTGAATACACGATTAATTTTTCAACTGAATATTTAGATACAAAGAGAATCATCCCTTCCCCAAACTATCAAAAAAATTTTTTACGCTACCTAAATGCTAAATATGATAGTCACCCACCTGATTTAATTTATGTTACTGATGATAATGCGCTGAATTTTATTCATTCCAGTGAACACTTAACCTGGGATATTCCAATCATATTTTCAGGTATAAATAATACTAAAATACAGACATCCAGTCATGAGCATACTTTTTCTGGAATATTTGAATCTAAAGATATTTTATCATCCATTTCTCTTGCAAAAGCTATAGCAAAAAAAGAAGGAAGCAAAATTATTTTTTTAGGTGATGGGGGAACGACTGACAAAGCAATCAAGGGAATTATAAATAAACACACACAAAATAACCCAAACATAGTTCATCTAAGTTTTTCAAACCTGGATGTTTTAATAGAAAAATTAAATGCTATTGATGATGGAATCGTTATTTTAACCACTATTGGTCGAATTCAGGATAACCAAAACATTCTTCTTGATTTGCAAACAACAATTAAAGCAATAATAAATACGGGAAGAAAAGTTCTGGTAATGGAAGATACTTATTTATTTCCCGGAGTATTAGGCGGCTATGTAAATAGTGGTCGCGTACAGGGGGAATCTGCAGCAAACATTGCAAGCACTATAATTCAAGGAAATAAAGCAAATGCAATCAAATTCCAAAATGCCAGTGAATTTATTTTAAGCTGGCCGGAAACCAAACATTTCAATCTGAATGTAAATGACACTTTATTAAAAAAAGCAACTATCATAAACCTGCCACCTCCTCTCATAGAGCGATACCCTGAAATGACCAAGTGGTTATTATGGTTTGTTTCCGTACTCATTATTATAATATTTGGTTTTATTTTAAATATAAGACGAAAAAATATTCAACTAAAAGAACAATATACTGATTCAGTCACCGGATTACAAAATCGAATCAAGTTACAAAATGATATCAATAAAAACAATAATCCATGTCTCATTATTATTGACATAAAAAACTTTAAATCAATTAACAACCTATATGGATTAAAAGCAGGTGATAACTTACTCAGAGAGTTTGGTGAAAAAATTAATCGATATATTGACAACAAAAATACCGTTTATCGTTCGGGCGGAAACCAATTTGCTATTCTGTCTAATATTGATAACTTAAACGATGGCTCTGATGATCGCATAACAAAACTTTTAAGAATTATTCGTAACAACAGTTACCACATTGGCGATATTGATATTAACCTCACTTTAACGGCTGGCGTGAGCAAAAACGAACATGCATTCCTGATTCCAAGAGCAGAACAAGCATTGCAAGAAGCAAAAGAAAAAAACAAAAACTACATTTTATTTGAGAACACAAAAGAAAATACCAAACAACACCACAAAAATATTCTCTGGGCACAAAAGCTTAATACTGCATTATCTGACAACCGCATCATCCCTTTTTTCCAGGTAATCAAGCATAATAAAATAGATAAAAAAGATAAATATGAAGCATTGGTCAGACTGGTTGATGAAGATGAAAAAATAATACCTCCTTCATTTTTTCTCGACACGGCAAAAAGCACGCGTCAATATGCAACATTAACAAAAGTCATGATTGAAAAAACATTTCAAACCGTTAACAATCAAGATGTCAGTATCTCCATCAACCTTACCGTGGAAGATATTCGCAATGAAAAAACAATTGTTTTTTTTAAAGAGAAGTTAAAAGAATACAACGTAGCCGAGAAAATAATTGTTGAATTAACTGAAAGTGAAGGTATCGAAAACTATTCTGAAGTTTCAAGATTTATACACGATATAAAAAATCTCGGCTGCCGGGTCGCTATTGATGATTTTGGTACAGGATATTCAAATTTTACGCATCTAATTCATCTTAACGTTGATTACTTGAAAGTTGATGGTTCAATCATAAAAAATATTCTTAAAGATAAAAATGCCGAAATTGTAGCAAAAACACTTATCGATTTTTCCAGACAGCTGGGTATAGAAACAGTTGCAGAATATGTTGATTCCCAGGAAATATTTGATAAAGTTAAAGAGCTTGGGTTTGATTACTCGCAGGGATATTTCATAAGCAAACCTCAAAAAATGCTATCAGCCTAAATTATTAATTTTATGTTCTGGGCAAGATTCTAAATATTTTCCCACTATCCGTTGAGAAATATATCCAGCCTTCAGGGCTTTGCGCTAAAGCACGTATACGTTCATCTAAAGACTCTAGTAATCTTTCTTCCTTAATAACCTGCCCTTCTTTATTTAAAACGATACGATTAATATGACGTAACTTTAATGCTCCGGAGAATAGATTGCCTTTCCACTTCGATAAAGCATCACCTGAATACATAATTAAACTTCCTGGAGCAATAGAGGGAATATAAACTTTAATGGGTTGCTCCATACCATCACGATGCGTTCCCTCACCCACTGCAAAAGGACTCGAATACTCTTTACCATATGATATTACTGGCCAACCATAATTCGAACCCGCTACAATTAAATTTAATTCATCTCCACCTCTGGGACCGTGTTCAATCTCCCAAAGACGTTTGTACTTAAAATCATACGCCAGGCCTTGAGGGTTTCTGTGCCCATAACTCCATATCTCAGGTAAAATATTTTCCTTATTAATAAAGGGATTATCCTTTGGAATAGACCCATCAAGGTTCAAACGAATAATTGAACCCGCATGATTGCTTAAATCCTGTGCGTTAGGCCGTTGTCCCCGATCGCCTATCCCAAAAAATACATGTCCCTTATTATCAAAAGTAATACGACTGCCAAAATGATAGTCCTCATCTGTTCTTGATTTTGATACCAGTAGTTCTTGCCAATTTTTAAATATATAATTATTAGTATTAAGTTTTGCGCGAGCAAGTACCGTTACGCCTTCATTAAAAACTTCTTTAGCATAAGTAAAGTAAATCCAGCCACTTGTTTTATAATCCGGAGACAAGGCAACATCAAGCATGCCACCCTGGCCATCAACCATAACGTCTGGCGTATTTTTTAATTTGGTTTTCCTATGTTTTTTTAAATCCAGGATTAATATAGAACCAGAACGTTCAGTTACCAGTAACTTATTCGGAGATAAAAAAACCATTCCCCATGGTATGCCTAAATCATCAGCAACTTGCTCAACTTCTAAATTCATCCCTTCACTTTTGATAGTAAACGTTGAGTTTTCAGCTTTCAATGGTGCAAACAGACATAACCAGGTTATAACCAATAAAAGTAATTGAGTATTATTTTTTAGTTGGGAGCGCATCATATTTCACTAAATCATTCACGTTTTCAAACCAACATGCTTTATCAGCAAAGAAAATATTATGTATTGGTTTAACTTTTGGATCATCGTCTAATGTTCCAGCTGGAATAATCATGGCTTTAGCGCTTTGAGTAAGCCAGGGTAATGATGAACCACAGATAGTACAAAATGAACTAGCAAAATGTTTTGCTTCAGACAGTTCAAATCGTCCAACTGAACTTTCACCCGTTAGCCACTCAAATTGATCCGGTTCAATAATAATATTTGAAGCGTGAGCAGAACCTGTTATTTTTTGACATCGAGTACAATGGCAATACTGAAAAACCTTGGTTGGCCCGGAAAATTGATAAGTGACTTTACCGCACAAACAACTGCCTTTTATTTTTTCATCAGCCATTTTTATTTTCCTGTTTAGTGAGTAACCTTGTCGCCCCAAATATCTTTAAGTCTTTGATCACGACCACAACTCCAACGATAATATTTATAACGTACAGAATTATTTTTGTAATAATTTTGGTGGTAACTTTCATTTCCTTTTATTGGATAAAATACTGAAGTATTTAGAATCGGAGTAACTACTTTTTTCTTAGGAAATTGTTCTACCACTTTTTTTCTTGATGCTTCTGCTAATTTCTTTTCTTTTGCATCAGCAACGAAAATAGCACTTAAGTAACTGAAACCTTTATCACAGAACTGACCCCTGGCATCAAATGGATCAATATTGACCCAGTAATGATCTAACAATTGTTTGTAACTTACTTTAGTTGGATCATAGGTAATTTCAATCGCTTCATAATGACCTTTATGATTACCATTGTAAGTTGGATTTTTAAGCGTGCCGCCGGTAAAACCGGAAATAACATCCGTTACACCTTCCAGCTTTTCAAAATCAGATTCCATACACCAGAAACAACCACCCGCAAAAATGGCTTTATCCGCTAATGCATTGGGTAAATAGGTAAGTGATCCTGCTAATAAAACAAAAATCAGGTTAATTTTTTTCATTGTTCACTCTCAATTAATTTTAGAATAATATCTTCATTAAATGACCACTAAACAAACGAGAGGTTCAACTAAAGCCGTATTAAAATCGAAAAGCTACTTCCATTTAAACTTCTCATCTGCTTCATCATTTTTACGATATTGCATTTCTAAGCCTTTGAGAAAAATACGTAAAATCTGATCCTTACATTCACGATAGTGTTTATGGCCAGATTTACGGAAAAAAGCACTTAATTCATGCTTACTCATACGGAAATCTGATAAATCCATAATTTCCAGAATATCTTCAGCCTGAAGATTTAGCGCAATTTTTAATTTCATAAAAATAGCGTTATTACTTAGATTTTTTTCCGGTTCGACTTGTGGGCCGTCTTTTTTACCGCGTTTATCATTAATTAGGCCATTCAAATAAATCGCAAGTTGCTTGTCACTAAGCTTTTTATAGTCAGGATCGTCTTCCTGTTTCATCCAGTCACTGATTTGCGCCCGAGTGACTTCATAATCAGCCAAAGCAAATAGCTCGATCATTTTGTCATCATTAAAATCAAAAATATAACGGACTCGGCGCAATATATCGTTATTCGTCATAAATACTTCCTATAAATTCTCATTAAGCTGAATGCGAAACTTTTCTGTTGCAAACTCGATAATATCACCTGAAACTATCTTTTTTCGTTTACGGGTTTCAACCGAACCATTAACGATAACCTGACCTTGCTCGATCACCAATTTTGCCTCACCACCACTTGAAGCCAAACCCTCAAATTTCAGTATTTTGTATAGCTCAACAGGCTCTTTTGTGATTTCAACGTCTCTCATATTATAGACAACCTGCTTTTAAATTAAATTGTGCTCAATTACCATTATATCGTAAATCTACAGCTTATAATGTAAGATAATTAAAAATGATATAGCCCCTGTGTACTACGTCGGCTGTAAAAACAGGCAAATATTATGAATAAATTTCTCATTCTTTCCACAACAGTTATCATGTTGACTTTCACTGGTTGTGCCCGATATGCACAAATCGTCATCGATCCAAGAGATAACAATATGGAACACTACCAGGCAGATTTAGCTGAATGTCGACAAATCGCAGAACAAATTGAATCAAAAGTGGCTGAAGGTGCCGTTGGTGGCGCAATTGTCGGTGCAATATTTGGCGGAATTATAGGTGGCCGTGATACCAGTGTAACAACTGCACAATTAGGTGCCTTAAGTGGTGGCCTTGAAGGCGGTGCATACACTATACATGAACGTACAAAAGTCGTGAAAAATTGTTTACGTAATAGAGGGTATAGAATTCTTAATTAAAAAAGGAGGCATGGCCTCCTTTTTATTCATTCAGCAGTAATTTTCATCTCTTTTAAATATAACGTTTGAGAGTCCGCGCAGGGCTGGAAGCCCTGCATAGTTAAACGATTTGTTAGATTGTTGTATTTTTGACCGCACTTTTAATACCAATTTGAGATAGCCCAATTACCCATGGTAATGCTGAATCGGGCTAGTGCTTTATCAGCTCTCGCCAATTTGGCCCGTCAACAAAAATCTTCCTGTTATCATAAGCGATACGATGTGTACCGTGGCAGCGAGCACATGCCTGTACAGCCAGTGTTCCCAGTGCTTTCCCCTGTTCCTTGCGTGTTCCTGTGGCCAGGCTTTGTTCCAGGTTCGCTATTGTTTTTATCATTTTGACATCGGGATATACCCTGGCATCTTTTATATGGCACTGCACACAGGTTTGACCTTGTAACTTGATGCCCTGCTTGAGTTCAGACAAGGATGATAACGCAACATCCCGCTTGCCATCTTCAGAGGCAATTTTTATTTGGTTCACTTGCTGGATCAGTGCTTTCATATGCTTTTTATATGCGACTGGTTGACTAAGCTTGACCGATGAAAAATCTGGCGCACGGTAGATTGTCGCAACAGTGCTCCGGTAATCTCGGTGGCATGAGTCACAGGTTTTAGTTAAATCATCAAGCGCAAGGGATACATCCTGTTGGTCCCTGGCTTTAACGCTTACCTGCAACCGGGTTAATGCTTCCACATCTAGTTTTTTATTCCATTCGGGAACCATCTCACTTATTTCAAGATAATGTTTACTTAATAGCGCAGTCCATTTATCTAAAAGTTCCACCTCATTACCGGTGGAATAAAGTTTGACTGCTTGCATTTCACGTCGGAGTTTAAACATATTATGTAACCACTTCTGTCGTTTATGCTCCGGCTTGTACCACTTCGCCAATGATGCGGGCGGTGTTTTGCTTAAATTTACCTTGTCTTTATGGATGTAACCAACGACACCCACTACCACAATGAGCAGGCTCTGTAGAAAAATAAAATATGTCCATCTCATGAGAATAAGTGACTCCTAATTAATATGATGCGCAACATTTTAAATGACTCCGACCCCTTTAATTTCAAGTTGCTTAACTTTATTGAGTTCTTTTTTATCTTTAGCCATCGAAGTGACCTTTTGTCGTTTGTCTGCAACCAGTTTACCTTCACGGTATTCTTTACGCCAACGAGAAAGCATAAAAGGATGTATGTCTAATGTGGCTGCAACATCTTTTACTTGTACATCATCAAGTAAACTTAACTGTACGGCTTTAACTTTAAACTCATTTAAGTAGTGCCATGTTCTTCTTGGCTTTGTGTATCTTGGCATTTCACACCTCATCTAGTTTGTTAGATTGATGTGTCTACTTTATCGGGGGATGTTCAGAATCAACTGGAGTGCCTTGTTATGTTGTTTTAATTGCATTACTAAATAGTTCAGTAGCTTTTTCGCTTGTTTCTACAATGATTTCTTCGCCATCATGTGTTCTTACTTTATACAAAACTGCGCTTTCTTCGTCATGTTGAAAAACTGCTAAATATGATGCTCTTTTCCACGAAGAGTGTCGATATGAAATATAATATTCGGCTAACTCTTCACCATTTAACATTGCGCCGCCAGCTTTAATTCCATTACCTACATTATTATCTTCCCATTTAGCCCAATTATTGGAATCCGCTATTTCATGGATTATTTCTTGCACTTTGTCTCTAATGGGTTTTATAAATCGTTTAGAATATGATCTTGTGTCAATTTGCTTTAGAGCATCCTTTGCAGCAGCCAGGATGTCAGAGTGACCCAGACGTTCAGCATTGGAATATATATTTTCTAGTTCTTTTCGAGAGAAGTCACCAGAATTTATTTTATCGATAATTTTTTTACTCATACATTGATTCTTTTAAAACATAACGCCTAAATAACTGGCAAATTAAAGTGGAGCGACGAAAGGAGCTCCACTTTAATTTGTCCATGTTGATTTTATTGTTATGCGTCATTAGCAGGTACTGATTTAAACATTTTAGAATTTAGTATGAACTCATTTCCACTGGAATCTAGCCAATTGTTCATACACTCAATAAAAACATGAATCGATGTTGCAAATTGAGATATATATTTTGGGTTTATTTTATAAGTGAATAATAATTTCTCAGTTTGATATTTTGGAAAATCTCCAAAATCGGATACTAAATACCTGCCATTTCCAATATCTCGCAGTAGGAGGTATCTGTCTGGATATTTAGCATTCTCAGCATTGATGTTTGTGCCTTTCTCAACTTTATATCCTCGGCTGCCTTTTTCAGTGCAGACATACAAGTCATCTAAGTTTTTTGGCAGCCCATCAAATGATTGAATAATTTTCAAAAGATTAACAATGGCAATCGTCTGCTCATTTTCTAAGTGTTCTAAGATAAAAGGGTTTTCTAACACCTTGGATATATTTCTTTCAGTTATTTCCCAACTTTTGAAAACCTGAAAACCGAGATATTCATGTTTTTCTAATTGTTGTTTTAGAACATCTTCTGAGTTGGATAAAAATAGTTGTATTTTCTCAGGAGAAAGAGTTACCTCATTATATGGCAACGACAGTTTCATCAATTGATTTACAATAGATAGAACATCTTGGTCTATTTTCATTTTGGCGTAATCAAATAACTCTTTATTTAGTTTCTTATTAGAAAACTCCTTAGATAGTTCATAAATAAGATAAAGGATTGGAATACCAAGGAATGATCCTGAAATACCGTGAAATAGACTTCTTATATCACCTTCGAACTGCGTGCCTATAGCGTAAAAAACCCCGAATGCAGCCAAGCAGATTAGATAAGGGAATATTTTTAGAGAAAATCTTTTCATCTTATCCTTACGCATAACAGTGATTTAGACAGAATCTGCCTTTTGCCTTATTAGACAGATTCTGTCTAATACCTTTAATTTTATAATTCACCCATCCTATCAGGTTTCATAATTAAACAAACACCCTAAAAACACATTTGCACCAAAACGATCTTTATTAGAATATATTAATACATTACTGCACTTATTTTGGGCGCGACTATTGAGGCTTTTTAACTAAAATAGTTTTTCTCTATATTAATCATATACTTAATTCGTTGGCACGTGCCTTGCTCTATAGATGTAAAGAATCTAACCATTTTTAAGCATTTTATATATAGAGGCCATAAGGTATGTCAATCGACACGAGTAAACTGAACCTGTTTTCATTCAGCGGGAAAATGCGCATCTTGCATTTGAGCTGGATGGCTTTTTTTATTAGCTTTTTTGTCTGGTTTAACCACGCGCCTTTACTTGGCATGATGCGTGAGTCTTTAGGATTAAATGATCAACAGATTAAAACCTTGCTCATTCTCAATGTTGCATTGACCATCCCTGCCCGTATTATTGTTGGTATGTTGGTCGATGCCTTTGGCCCACGCCGTATTTATTCCATGTTGCTCTTTGTTTCTAGTTTTCTTTGTTTTGGTTTTGCCTTGGCAAAAGACTTTGAGCAACTGGCGCTCATGCGGTTCTTGTTAGGTTTTGTTGGTGCAGGTTTTGTGATTGGTATTCGCATGATTGGTGAATGGTTCCCGGCTAAACAAACGGGGCTGGCGCAGGGTATTTATGGTGGCTGGGGTAACTTTGGTTCTGCCGGTGCAGCAGTTATTTTACCTACCGTTGCTTTAATGTTTGGTGGTGATGATGGCTGGCGTTATGCCGTGGGCACTACAGGTGTTGTTGCACTTATTTATTCTGCTGTTTATTTTTTCAGTGTAACGGATACCCCAAAAGGCTCAACCTATTTTAAACCAAAGAAAAATGGTGCATTAGAAGTTACCAGCCCTTTTGATTTCTTCTTATATTTAGTAATGAATATTCCACTGTTTGCCGCTTTAGCTGTTTTAACCTGGAAACTTAGCCCAACTAACCTGGGTATGTTAAGTGCTGGAGTGGCAACCATCATTTACATCATCCTGATTACTTTATATGCTTTTCAAACAATTCGTATTTTTCAAATAAACAAACATGTTTTCAGTGAAAGGGTGCCTAAAATTGAACGCTACAAATTCAAACAGGTTGCATTACTTGATCTCGCGTACATGGTGACCTTTGGTTCTGAACTTGCAGTTGTTTCTATTTTGCCCTTATTCTTTATGGATACGTTTAATCTATCCGCTATTCAGGCGGGTCTGGTTGCTTCTGTCTTTGCCGGGTTAAATTTAGTCATGCGCCCTGCCGGTGGCTGGATTAGTGATAAATATGGCCGAAAATCCTCACTGGCTATTTTGATGTTAGGTGCAGCTATTGGATATTATCTATTAAGCTTAATTACCAGTGAATGGAGTATTTATATGGCTGTTGCAGTTGTAATATTCAGCTCACTCTTTGTTAATGCGGGTAATGGTGCTGTGTTTGCTATCGTACCTTTAGTTAAGCGCCGCATGACCGGGCAAATTGCCGGAATGGCCGGCGCGTATGGTAATGTAGGTGCCGTGACCTTTTTAACAGTACTTTCATTTGTAGAGACTGATATCTTCTTTATGGTAATAGCAGCATTTGCAATTGTTGTTTTTGTATTAATTGCATTTTTTCTTGAGAACCCGAAAGATCAAATGGCAGAGGTATTACCTGATGGGACTGTCCAAATGATCGAGGTCGATTGATAATGGCCTATGAGCTTGATGGCGGCGTTAAAAGTGTGCTCAAATTTTCATGTATAATTTATACACTTCAGATTCTGCGCGCACTTTTGCCTTGCCCTAAAGCCCATATTCTCATTATCAATAATTCTGCGTTGAAGCTGCGCTAGCAGCGTTGTACAAAGTATTCAAAATACTCACTTGCATCTGCAAGCTCCGTTTTTTCATACTTTTACGCCTTGCCATCATCAGCTTGATCTCAGAATTAAAATTAAATTATGCGCTTTTCGGCCTGAAGACTGACCTACAAATAAACAAAATTGAAAAAATATAATAGAATAAAGTATGACTGCATCATTACAAATTAACAGCGCCCATTACAGCATCGCCGGGGTTAAACCCCAAAATGAAGATGCCTGCGGTGTACTTGTTCCTGCTGAGCCTTTACTCACAACAAAAGGTATTGCCGCTGTTGTTGCAGATGGCATGAGTGCCAGTGATGATGCTAAACAGGCCTCAGAAGTTTGTGTTAATGGGTTTTTAACTGATTATTTCAGTACACCCGAAACCTGGTCAGTTAAAAATTCAGGACAAAAGATTCTTTCTGCTTTAAACCGCTGGTTACATGGCCAGGGACAACTTAAATATCAAAGTCATAAAGGTATGGTCACCACGTTAAGCGCGCTGGTGTTCAAATCTAATACTGCATATATTTTTCATGTCGGTGATACTCGCATATACCGTTTACGTAATAACGAACTTGAACAACTTACCAATGATCATCGTTTCTCAGTCAGTAAAGAAAAAACGTATTTGTCCCGGGCGATGGGTATCGATCTACTTGTTGATATTGATTACAAAACATTACCTGTAGAAAGTGGTGACATTTTCATCCAACTAACTGATGGTGTACATGAGTTTATACCTGACAGTAAAATTAAAGACATAACACTGCAACAGCAGAATAATCTTAAAGCTGCGGCTAAACAAATCGTTGAAACAGCCGTCAATAATAACAGCGATGATAATCTTACTTGCCAGATTGTTGAAGTCACCAACTTACCAAAAGAAAATGAAAGTGAGTTTTATGAAAAACTCACTGAATTGCCTTTCCCTCCTCCACTGGAACCTGGTTTAATTCTTGATGGGTACAAAGTTATACGACATTTATTTTCTAATAAGCGTACCGAAGTATATTTAGTACAAGATACTGAAACAAATAAAAATATGGTGATGAAAGCACCTTCAGTTAATTATCAGGATGATCCGGAATATATTAACCAGTTTTTGCATGAAGAATGGGCTGGCCGCCGCATTAATAATCCACATGTATTAAAAGTGTTGGAAATCACACGTAAACGTACCGCCTTATATTACATTACAGAATACATCGAAGGTTGCTCATTACGACAATGGCTTGATGACAATGCACGACCTTCTTTGAGTCAAGTGCGTACCTTTAGTAAACAAATTGAACGTGGTTTACGCGCCTTTCACCGTCTGGAAATGATTCATCAGGATTTAAAGCCTGAAAACATCTTAATTGATAAAAATGAAACGTTAAAAATTATTGATTTTGGTTCGACAAAAATAGCGGGGATTGAAGAAATTTACTTACCTATCCAAGTAAATAACATTCTTGGCACCATTAATTATACAGCCCCGGAATATCATGTTGGTGAACCGGGCAGTAACCGTTCTGATATTTTTTCATTAGGTGTCATTATTTATGAAATGCTTACAGGACACCTACCCTACGGCAAAGAAATGAGCGCCAGAAATATCAAGCGTGTTAGATATATACCAATTAAGCACTACAATCCTGAAATACCTGTTTGGGTTGATAAAGCGATTGAAAAAGCAGTACACATAAATCCGGAAAATCGTTTTAGCATTTTGTCTGAATTTGACTACGCGTTAAATAAACCTGATTCATCACTAATAAACAATGACTACGTTCCACTTATCAAACGAAACCCAGTGAGTACCTGGCAGATTATTAGTCTTTTACTCGTTTTAATAAATCTTTTTCTTATTTATCAGTTAAATATTTAAAATATCAAGTTAATATTACCCTGTTATTTCAGAAAATATTTCTTGTTACCTGTCAATGAAATTTGATAATATCAGCTGTAATAAATCAACCAGGAAACTTTTTTGTGAGGGACAACATGAAAACAATACTTAAATTACTATTACTTATTATTCCTTTTTCAATATCAGCTCAACAACCACCTCATATGGGAATGGGTGGCCAGGGAATGAATCAGCAAGATATGCAGAAAATGATGGCAGTAATGCAAAAAATGCAGAATTGCATACTAAAAATTAATAAAAAAGACATGCAAATGATTGAAAAAAAATCCAGAGCTTTCTCAGCAGAAATACAATTATTATGCGCAAAAGGCAAACGTGCAGAAGCTGAAAAAAAATCTCAACAATTTGGTAAAAAAATGATGAATGATCCTGTCATTAAAGAAATTAACAAATGCTCTAAAATGATGACAAGCATGATACCTGAGTCTTCTGTTGAAGATATACATGCCTGTGAAGCAACACAAAATGATGGCATGTATAACCAACCAAACTTTTAATAACTTTTATTACAACAATTGATCACGTACAATCCGCCAGCACACACATCTCTGGTATTACACTATCAGGATGAGTATTTTCTCATCCTGAATAAACCTGCCGGACTACTCTCTGTTCCGGGTCGCGGAGAAGATAAACAGGATTGTTTGATTTCTCGTGTGCAGAAAGAATTTCCTGATGCTTTAATCGTTCATCGACTCGATATGTCAACATCAGGCTTAATGGTAATCGCACGAGGAAAAGAAATTGAACGCAACTTAAGCATTTTATTTCAGCAAAGAAAAGTCGCTAAAAAATATATCGCAGTCGTTGATGGTGAAGTCACTTCTTCTTTTGGCGAAGTTGATTTACCTTTAATAACAGATTGGCCCAATCGGCCAAAGCAAAAAGTAGATTTTGAAACAGGAAAACCTTCGCAAACCCGATATTCAGTGTTGTCGTATGAGAAAAAAAACAATACCACTCGGCTTGAATTAAGTCCGTTTACCGGTCGAACGCACCAACTTCGCGTTCATATGCAATCAATTAAACATTCGATTTTAGGTGATGAACTTTATGCCAGTAAAGAGGTTGTTGAAAAATCGCCCAGACTATTGTTGCATGCCTGCTATTTATCTTTTACGCATCCTATTACAGACGAATTGATTGAAATTAATTCAGAACCTGAATTTTAAATTAAAAACAATTTACCACGGAGGACACAGGGAGCCACAAAGAAAATATTAAGTTAACTCTGCGTACCTCTGTGCCCTCCGTGGTTCAGTTTTTTTCTTACAACCCTCTTTCGATATCAGCTTTAATATCATCAATTGATTCCAAACCAACTGAAATACGAATTAAACCATCACTAATCCCTGATTGCTGACGTTCTTCGTCCGACAAACGTCCATGTGTCGTTGTTGCAGGATGAGTAATTGTAGATTTTGTATCACCTAAATTTGCGGTAATCGATAACAATCGAGTTGAATCAATCAGTTTCCAGGCAGCTTCTTTACCGCCTTTCACTTCAAAAGATAAAACACCACTGCCTGCAAACTGTTGCTGACTGGCTAAATCATATTGAGGATGCGACGCCAATCCAGAATAATGAACCTGATTAACATTTTTATGTTGTTCGAGAAATTGAGCTAACTCCAGTGCATTGGCGCTGTGCGCTTTCATTCTAAGAGGCAATGTTTCTAAACCTTTTAAAAATATCCATGCATTAAATGGACTTAAGCTTGGACCCGCTGTGCGTAAAAACCCAAATACTGTTTCACCGACTAATTCTTTATTCCCCACAACCGCACCACCAATAGCACGCCCCTGGCCATCAATGTATTTCGTTGCTGAATGGATAACAATATCTGCACCGAGCTTTAATGGTTGTTGCAATATAGGCGTACATAAACAATTATCAACAACCAGCAAACAATCATTTTCATGTGCTAAATCAGCAAGTGCTTTTAAATCTGCAACTTCTGTTAATGGATTCGAAGGTGTTTCTAAAAACAATATTTTAGTTTCCGGTCGAATAGCCTTTTTCCATGCATCCAGATCTGTTATAGCAACAAAAGTCGTATCAACACCAAATGGTTGTAAGTACTTATTAAAAAGAACAACAGTCGTGCCAAAAATTGAGCGGGATGAAACAATATGATCACCCGCTTTCAACAACGCGATGCAGGTACTTAAAATTGCAGACATGCCAGATGATGTGGCAACACAACTATCTCCACCCTCTAAAGCAGCTAAACGTTGTTCAAAGGTACGAACCGTAGGATTAGTAAAACGCGAATAAATATTCCCCTGACTTTCACCTTTAAAACGTGCCGCCGCTTCGGCCGCACTGGGAAAAACATAACTTGAGGTAGGAAAAATAGGTTCACTATGTTCACCTTCAGCAGTACGCACTTGCCCTGCTCTTACCGCTAAGGTTTCCAGTGCCCATGTTTCATCAAAATCAAACATCTCGTTCTCCAAAATAATCAATTTAACTTACTTAATGAATGAAGCTAATAATGACGTCAGCGCCGCTTTAGTAGTTTAATTCAGGCACAAAAAAACCCGCATCAACTAAAGCAGGCTTCCTCACTTTAGCTGTATTTTTAATGCGCCCGCAAGCTGATATCAAATCGGCGCTTATTACGTTAATGAGATTAGTTGATGATGAATAAAATGTCAACATCACATCTCGACAAAATATCAATCACTAATTCAAATTAAGCATTATTATGAATTTCAATAACTTCATTATCAGTATCATTATCTACTCTACTGGCATCATTTCTTAATGATTCAATGTGTTGTAAATATTTCTGATCAATATCACCTGTAACATATTCACCACTAAAAACAGAAGTATCAAACTCTTTTATTTTAGGTGCTTTTTTACGCACGGCTTCAATCAAGTCGTCCAGCTTCTGATAAAACAGTTTATCGGCACCAATTTCTTTTGCAATAGCATCAACATCACGATCATGTCCAACAAGTTCGTCCGCCGCTGGCATATCTATACCATAGACATTAGGGTAACGTACCGGTGGTGCAGCCGAGGCAAAATAAACTTTGTTGGCACCGGCATCCCTTGCCATCTGAATAATTTGTGAAGATGTCGTGCCACGGACAATAGAATCATCAACAAGCAAAACGTTTTTACCTTTAAATTCCAGTTCAATCGCATTAAGTTTCTGCCGCACTGATTTTTTACGTTGTTTTTGTCCCGGCATAATAAATGTTCTAGCGATATAACGGTTTTTAATAAAACCTTCGCTGTACTTTACACCCAGAGTATAAGATAACTCCAAAGCAGAAGTACGACTGGTGTCCGGTATGGGAAGCACAACATCAATATCATGATCAGGAAACTCTTTCATAATCGTTTTTGCTAAATAATCGCCCATACGTAAGCGTGCTTTATAAACTGAAACACCATCAATAATAGAGTCTGGACGAGCAAAATACACATGTTCAAAAATACAGGGGGATAATTTTGGATTGTCTGCACATTGACGAGAGAAAAACTCACCTTCATCATTAATAAAGATAGCTTCTCCAGGCTCAAGATCCCGAACCAATTCAAAACCTAACGAATCGATAGCAACTGATTCTGATGCAACAATATACTCAATACCTTTATCTGTTTGTCGTTTACCGAAAGCAACCGGACGAATGCCATATGGATCACGAAAAGCTACGATCCCTCTACCAGTAATCATCGCCACTACCGCATAGGCACCTTTACAACGTTGATGCACATTTTCAATCGCATCAAAAATATTATTTGCTGTAATATCAAGTTTTGAGTTAACTGTTTCCTGTAGTTCATGGGCAAATATATTTAATAAAATTTCGGAATCTGAATTAGTGTTGATATGACGACGATCCTGAACAAATAAATCATGCTTTAATTCTTCAGCATTAGTTAAGTTTCCATTATGTGCCAAAGCAATACCATAAGGAGAATTCACATAAAAAGGCTGCGCCTCAGCAGATGAAAAACTACCTGCGGTTGGGTAACGCACATGACCAATACCAATATTGCCTTTCAATGTCATCATGTGACGAGTATGAAAAACATCTCTGACCAAACCATTGCCTTTACGCAGATACATGCGATCATCTTCACAAGTTACGATGCCAGCAGCATCCTGACCACGATGTTGCAATACCGTTAATCCATCATAAAGTTGCTGATTAACGGAAGTCTGGCCAACAAGTCCAATTATTCCACACATAAATATTTTTCCTGCATATTAATATCAGTAATTAAAATATCGGGCAATATCACCCGGTAATAAATCCTTCAACCACGTTGCAATAACTTCAAAGCGGAACATAAAGAAAGATTCATCCCACCATGATTCTTTTGGCAGTGTTGTTAATCCAAGTAACATAACAATAATAGTCACCAACAAAATGCCTCGTAAAAAACCGAAAACAGTACCAATTGTGCGATCAACGCCCGTAAGGCCAGCTCTTTGAACAAACTGTATTGCAAAAAAATTAATAATTGCACCAATAATTAAAGATAAAATAAATAAACTAACAAACGCTGCGAGCAAACGTAATGTTGGATCTTTAATTGAATTACCAAACAGTTCTGCCATGCCCGATGAAAAAGTCATAGCTACCCATAATGAAACTAACCAACCGGTTAAAGACAGTGCTTCTTTTACAAATCCGCGCATTAAACTAATAATGATGGATATAAAAATAATACCTAAAACAATAAAATCTGCTGCAACCATTTAGCTCTATTTCACTTATGTCATTGTAATTCAGGGATGCTTAACAACTAAGCCACTCAGCTTTAGTTCTTTTTTCAGTTTTTGTTTAAGCGCTTCCGCTTTTTCACGTGTTACTTCTGGCCCTACCCGTACTCGATAAATTGCCTTATTATTTTTCATAATGCGCTCAACAAAAGCATGCATTTTTTTCTTACGTAACTTATCTTTTAAAGCCAAAGCATTTTTTCTGTTACTAAAACTGCCTACTTGTACAGCCCAAACAGTTTCTTTTATAACCGGTTTTATTGCTTCTTTAACTTCAGCAAGATCCACTATTGTTTCAACAATAGATTTCTCTTCTTTTACAATTTCCGGTTCAGGTAAACCATGAGCAATCGGTATTCTTTTTGGATTAACCGGATGTGGCTCTGTTTTTTGCTTTTCTTCAATATCAATATGTTGGATGCTGGTAATTTCCGCACTTCGTTCAGGAACATTGCTGCCAAATACGGGCATTTCCATCTCCCGTCCACCACTAAGCAACATGGGAATAAAAATCACCGCTAACGCAACCAATACAATGGCACCAATCAAACGTTGTTTTAAGCGACCTTGTTCCACATTTCCTCCTGATTCTAAAAAACGATTATACGATTAATCTGTGACTAAGGGCGTATTATATTCCTACCCGCATAGCGAATTCCACTGTATAAAACGATCCAAATATAACAATTCGATCATCACTTTTCGCAGCTCGATCCGCTGCCTCAACAGCCTCTTTTACACTCTCAAAGCAAGCCACATTCGCTTTATTATCTAACTTTTCCACAATAGCAGCCAATTGAGCCGCTTTCATGCCTCTAGGCACATCAAGATCAGCAATAAACCACTGAGAAATTTTCGGTGATATCGCTAACAAGGCATCCCCATGTGCCTTGTCTTCCAGCATACCCAATACCGCTATGGTTTTTCCATTGCATACCTGCTCATTTAGCAGATCTGCCAAACACGCCACACTATCTGCGTTATGTGCCACATCAAATATATGGGCGGGATTCCCCGCGTGATATTCAAATCGACCCGCGATTGAAACGGATAATAGTCCCGATTTTACCTGTTGTTGATTTACCGGAAGTTTGTCCGCTAAACACTCTATCGCCATAAGCACACCTGCCGCATTATCAATTTGGTGACGCCCGCGTATATTCGGCAGTGGCAAAGCTATTCTTTGTTTGTTTCCGGATTTCCAGTTCCATGAGTTTGTTACTTTCGAATCAGCTAAGCTATTTTGCCAATCAAAATCCCGGCCTCGACGATACAATATCGCATGCTTTTCATTTGCAACCTGTTCAATGCTTTTAGGCATATCAGGACTACTAAAAATAACCGGACGATTTCCCCGCATAATGCCGGCTTTCTCTACCGCAATGGTTTCACGGTCTTGACCCAACCAGGCAGTATGATCGATCCCAATTGAAACAATTAAAGCCACATCTGCATCAATAATATTCACCACATCAAGACGGCCACCCAAACCCACTTCTAAAATAATAACATCTGGTTTAGCGCGGTAAAAAATATCCAGCGCCGCTAATGAACCGAACTCAAAATAGGTGAGAGAAATTTCGTTATTATTTTCTTGATGTAAGTGATTAAGCCGAGCCTGATCGATACGTTCAAACGCCTGACAAATCGTTTCATCAGAAACTTCCTGGCCATTAAGGTGAATACGTTCGTTATAACGCAATAAATGTGGTGAGGTAAAAGTAGCCGTTTGATAACCCGCGCTTTGATAAATGGATTCAAATAAAGCAACGCTGGAACCTTTGCCATTCGTACCGGCAACAGTGATAACAGGACAAGGAGGTAAAGTGGGATGTAGACGTTTAAAAACTTCAGTAACACGCTCAAGACCGAGCTCAATGCTGGAAGGATGCAGATCTTCTTGCCAGTTTAACCATTCAGAAAGGGATGAAAACCGCATTATTTCAAACTCAAAAATAAAAAGGGTGGTTTTTAAACCACCCTTTTAAGTTTATATAACTAAATTCTTTATGCGGCAGGTTGTTGCATCATAATGCTCAACAGGCTAGCCACTTTATCCCGCATATCACGCCGATCAACAATCATATCAACCGCACCATGCTCTAATAAAAATTCACTGCGTTGGAAACCATCCGGTAGTACTTCACGTACTGTTTGTTCAATAACACGAGGACCAGCAAAACCAATCAATGCATTCGGTTCCGCAATATTAATATCACCCAGCATGGCTAAACTCGCTGATACACCACCCATGGTTGGATCGGTCAGAATAGAAATGAAAGGTAAAGACTGTTTACGCATACGCGCAAGTGCTGCGCTGGTTTTCGCCATTTGCATGAGCGAGAACAAGGCTTCCTGCATACGTGCACCACCACTGGCAGAATAACAAACCAGGGGTAAATTTTCTTTTAAGCAGACATTAACGGCACGAACAAAACGTTCGCCAACCACGGAGCCCATTGAACCACCCATGAATTTAAATTCAAACGCTGCGGCAACAACCGGTACACCTTTAACACTACCTTGCATAACAATTAACGCATCATTTTCTGCGGTGGCTTTTTGCGCCTGCGTGAGACGATCTTTATATTTTTTTATGTCTTTAAACTTGAGCACATCAACCGGTTGCAGATTTTCACCAATTTCAACACGCCCTTCTTCATCAAGAAATCTTTCTAAACGCCAGCGAGCACCAACACGCGCATGTTGCTCACACTTTGGACAAACATCTAAATTACGTTCCATTTCTGCGCGATACAATACTGCTCCGCAGGCACTACATTTAGTCCATAAACCTTCCGGCACACTTTTACGTGATTCACCATCAATTCGAATACGTTCTGGTAATAATTTAGTAAACCAATTCATTGAAAAATCCTATCTTGTTTTTATTTATGCAGCCCAATTAACTTGCATCTAATGCCGCTCGCATTTCCGATAACAATTCACAGACCGCCTTTATGCCATTATCCGCTGAATCGAGGTTTTCCTCAATACGTTTAACAATGGCGCTGCCAACAACAACGGCATCCGCTGCACTGGCAATACTGGCGGCTGAGTCAGCATCTTTAATACCAAAGCCTACTCCGACCGGCAATTCTGTCAATGTACGTATCATGGAAACGCGATCCTGTACCGCTTTAACATCCAAATGACCCGCACCGGTGACACCCTTTAATGAAACATAGTACAAAAAACCGGCACTGGCATCATTAATCAGCTTAATTCTTTGTTCGGATGTAGTTGGTGAAATGAGGAAAATACGGTCGATTCCTTCCGCTTTCATCGCCGCCACATAATCAGTCGCTTCTTCAGGTGGAATATCCACGGTCAAAAGGCCATCAACCCCCGCTTTACTGGCTGCTTTAGCAAATTCAGTATAACCCATCACTTCTACTGGATTAAGGTAACCCATTAATATTACTGGAGTTTCTGAGTCTTTTTGGCGAAATTCAGCCACCATCGCCATCACATCATGCAAACTGACATTAAACGCTAATGCCCGCTCCATGGCTTTTTGAATCACCGGACCTTCTGCCATCGGATCTGAAAATGGCACACCTAATTCAATCAAATCAGCACCCGCTTTGACCATCGCATGCATCATGGGTACCGCATTTTCAGGTTTTGGATCACCGGCCGTGAAATAGGGAATCAGCAGTTTACGGCCTTCTTTTGCGCGTAATTCGAAACGCGCAGATATTCTACTAACACCACGACGGCTCACTTTACCCGTCACAGCGTAATCCCCTCAATATCAGCCACAGTGTGGATATCTTTATCACCACGACCTGACAAATTCACAATAATGATCTGCTCTTTATCCATGGTAGGCGCTAACTTAGTCGCATACGCCAATGCATGACTGGATTCCAATGCGGGGATAATACCTTCAATTCGGGTTAAATCATGAAAAGCCTGCAAGGCCTCATCATCATTAATCGCCACATATTTGGCACGACCAATATCTTTTAACCAGGCATGTTCTGGCCCAACACCCGGGTAATCTAAACCTGCTGAAATCGAATGTGTTTCAATAATCTGACCATTTTCGTCTTCGACTAAATACGTTCTGTTACCGTGTAAAATACCTGGTTTACCGGCACATAACGGTGCAGCATGCTTGCCCGTTTCAATACCCTCGCCGGCTGCTTCCACGCCATAAATCGCGATATCTTTGTCATCAAGAAATGGGTGAAAAAGACCAATGGCATTTGAACCACCACCAACACAGGCGATCAGCGCATCGGGCAAACGGCCTTCATGCTGCAGAATTTGTTCACGTGCTTCACGGCCAATAACCGTTTGGAAATCACGCACCATCGCAGGATACGGGTGTGGCCCGGCCACTGTGCCTATTATATAAAAGGTGTCATCAATATTGGTTACCCAGTCACGCATAGCTTCATTTAAAGCATCTTTTAGCGTTGCAGAACCTGCCGTTACAGGTACTACCTTTGCACCTAATAACTTCATACGATAAACATTCGCAGCCTGACGTTGAATATCAACAGCCCCCATATAAACCACACATTCCAGCCCTAAACGTGCCGCAACGGTTGCTGTTGCCACACCATGCTGGCCGGCACCGGTTTCCGCAATAATGCGGGTTTTGCCCATACGTTTCGCCAGTAAAGCCTGACCAACTGTATTGTTTATTTTATGTGCACCGGTGTGATTCAAATCTTCACGCTTGAGATAAATCTTTGCCCCGCCGAGCTCTTTTGACCAACGCTCAGCAAAGTATAACGGCGAAGGACGACCCACGTAATTCTGTAATTCCCAATCAAGTTCAGCAAGGAAATCCTTATCTTGCATGTACTTTTCATAAGCAATACGCAATTCTGCCAACGGGCCCATTAAGGTCTCGGCGACAAAAAGGCCGCCATAAACACCAAAATGACCTTTCTCATTCGGTTGTTGATACTTTGTTTCTGATTCAGCCAACTCGCTGCACCTCTTTAATAAACTGTTCAATTTTTTTGTGATCTTTAATTGCAGGCTCTGATTCCACGCCACTGCTTACATCCACCGCATACGGTTTTACCGTTGCAACCGCAGGCGCAACGTTGTCAGGGTTAAGTCCGCCCGCCAGAATAAGCGGCAAAGGCACCTCATCTGGAATCAAACTCCAATCAAACGTTTGTCCAGAACCACCACCTGCTTTACTGTATGTATCTAATAAAATACCCGCGGCATTAGGATACTCTTGAGCGAAAGCAATCACATTTACATTATTCTGCATTCTCAATACCTTTATATAGGGTATCTCAAACTGGTCACAAAATTCAGGGGATTCTTCACCATGGAATTGTAACAAATTCAAAGGCACTACTTTTAAGGCCTCACGTACCGTTTCGGCGCTGGCATTCATAAATAAAGCCACCACGGTAACAAAAGGTGGCATGGATTCAGCGATCACCCGCGCTTCCGTTAAACTGACATAACGTGGACTTTTTTCAACAAAAATCAGCCCAATCGCATCCGCGCCGCATTCAACCGCTTTAAGTGCATCATCGAGATGCTTAATTCCACAGATTTTAATGCGTGTATGCAACTGAATACCCTAAAAACGTAATGAAGACGCTTATTTTACAGTAACTTAGGGAAATCTGCTAACTCAAAATCCTGCACATTTTTATCCCCAAAATTTGCGCTCATTTAGTGCATAGCAATATACTTTTTAAGGATATTAAATGCTGAGATAGACCAATAAAAACACATGATAACGTTCACCAGTAAAACCCGTTAGTCTCTGTGCACAAGAATTCGAATAGCTAGATTAGTTTAGTCACTAAAGGGAGAAAGCATCATGTCCACCGGTATTATCATTGCTATAGTTTGCGCCCTCATCGGCATTGCTTACGGCATTATTTCAATATTTAGTATCTTATCTAAATCTCAAGGTAACGACGAAATGAAACGCATTTCAAATGCGATTCAGGAAGGTGCGGTTGCTTATCTTTCAAGACAATATAAAGCCATTGGCATGGTCGGTGTCGTACTCTTCGTTGCGATGGGTATCGGCTTTGGTGAATGGTATACCGCCATCGGTTTTGCCATCGGCGCGGTACTTTCAGGACTTACTGGCTACATTGGTATGAACGTTTCAGTACGTGCAAATTCACGTACCGCAGAAGCCGCTCGTGAAGGTATTAACCCTGCTTTACAAATTGCATTTAAAGGCGGTGCGATCACCGGGATGCTCGTTGTTGGTTTGGCCTTATTGGGTGTTACAAGTTATTACGCAGTATTAAGCTCAATGGGACTTGAACTTGAAACAACTTTACACGCAATGGTGGGGCTTGCCTTTGGTGGTTCTTTAATTTCAATCTTTGCTCGTCTTGGTGGTGGTATCTTTACTAAAGGTGCAGATGTTGGCGCGGATATCGTGGGTAAAGTTGAAGCCGGTATTCCTGAAGATGACATTCGTAACCCGGCTGTTATCGCCGACAACGTAGGTGATAATGTTGGTGATTGCGCCGGTATGGCCGCGGATTTATTTGAAACCTATGCGGTAACGATTATTGCAACCATGTTACTCGGTAGCTTATTACTAAAAGATGCGGGCGATTTAGCCGTAACCTATCCTCTGGTACTCGGAGCTGTATCAATCATCGGTTCCATTATTGGTACTTTCTTTGTCAAAACATCAGACGGCGCAAAAATCATGAATGCCTTGTACAGAGGCACACTTATATCTGCCGTTATTTCAGCAATAGCCTTTTATTTTGTCACTAATGACATGATGGCGAATGTAAGTATTACTCTAGCCAACGGCAACATAGCCAGTGCAGCTGAATTTTATTATTCCTCTTTGATTGGTTTGGTTTTAACGGTTGCGATGATTGTAATTACTGAATATTACACTGCGACAGAATATGCACCGGTACGACGCATTGCTGAAGCATCAACAACAGGTGATGGTACAAACGTGATTGCCGGTATTGGTATTTCAATGAAGTCCACTGCACTGCCGGTACTTTCAATTTGTGCTTCTATCTGGGGCGCATATTATTTTGCGGGTCTATACGGCATCGCGATTGCGGCAACTTCAATGTTATCCATGACCGGTATTATTGTTGCCCTTGACGCATACGGCCCCATTACGGATAACGCCGGTGGTATTGCCGAAATGGCTGAACTACCGGAAGACGTGCGTAAAACAACGGATGCTTTAGATGCAGTGGGTAATACAACGAAAGCCGTAACTAAAGGTTATGCGATTGGTTCAGCGGGTCTTGCAACACTTGTTCTGTTTGCTGATTTTACTCACACACTTAGTGCTGCGGGTCATTCAGTTACATTCGATCTGTCTAACCACATGGTCATCATTGGTTTATTTATTGGTGGTTTGATTCCTTACTTATTCGGCGCAATGGCGATGGAAGCGGTCGGTCGTGCAGCGGGTGGTATTGTGAACGAAGTACGTCGTCAGTTTAAAGAAAAGCCTGGCATTATGGATTACTCAGAAAAGCCTGATTACTCTAAAGCAGTCGACATGTTAACCAAAGCTGCGATTAAAGAAATGATGATCCCTTCTTTATTACCCGTAGCAATACCCATCATTGTGGGTCTCACATTAGGTGCTGAAGCATTAGGTGGTGTATTGATTGGGACTATCGTAACCGGTATATTCGTTGCTATTTCTATGACTACCGGTGGTGGTGCATGGGACAATGCAAAAAAATATATTGAAGATGGACACCATGGTGGTAAAGGTTCTGATGCACATAAAGCAGCTGTAACCGGTGATACTGTAGGCGACCCATACAAAGATACTGCGGGTCCCGCGATTAACCCATTGATTAAAATTATAAATATTGTGGCGTTACTACTAGTACCGTTGCTTTAAAATAATTTAATCTTTAACAATAAGTAAAGGGGCTTTAAGCCCCTTTACTTTTTTATCCAAGGAAAAATACTTAACACATAAATTATTTCTAACGGCCTCCTCCACCGCCTCCTCCTCCACCGCCTGAACCACCACCCATTCCTCCGCCTGAACCACCATCCATGCCGCCACCATCCATACCATTACGCATTTGCGGGCTGTCTGGCATAGTGACACCTCGTTCTTTAGCTCGTTCCTGCATCGCTTTATGGTGTTCCATTCTATAACGTTCACGTTCTTCCTTTGTTTTCATATTTTGCATTTTAGTACTATGTTCCATGCGCTCTTGTTTTGTCATTAACTCTGAACCATAAATCTGCTCTTCAGCAAAGATCGAAACGCCAGGCAAACCTAAAGTTAAAAGACAAACTAATAAAAACTTTCTACTTTTAATTTTCATAAAATAACCTCCATATCAAGTTGTTCACAAATAAGTATAGCCTAAAAATTTATAGCTGGAGAAATAGTATAAAAACTAAAATAAATATTAATAATGTTGCATTATTAATGTCACTATTTCAGTTTGTTCGTTAATTTATATTTAATAAATACACCTAAAAATGAAATTGCAGACAATAAAACCAAAGGTGCGATAGTCGAAACATTTAACAAATTATCTACGGATGCTGTTGTTGTTAAATTATAAATAATGTCTGAATATACATACGACTTTATCCCAACACCCAGAAATGCTGCCGGTATAAAGTGGCTTAGTTTGACCTTCAAAATACCCGAGCTGTAATTCACCAGAGAATGTGGGAAAGCAGGAAATACTCTTAAAGCAAATAAAGTGAAAAAATTATCCTGTTTATGCAGTAGTTTATAAGCCTGTGAATTTTCTATTCTTTTAACCCAGTCATCTGTAAGACGTCTTGAAAAGAAATATGCAGTTACGCCACCTAAAGTCGCACCCGCAGCAAGAATAAACGTCGCCATTGCAGGTGGATATAAGGGTGCTGCCACCCAGAGGAAAATTGAACCCGCCAAAGCAAAAGTAAACATAATCGCTTGCAACAGAATTAATACGACAATTAACCACCAATGATCAGTATATTCTCTGGCTACGAGAAGTAACTCCTCGGCATCAAGCAAACCGGTAATTTGCAACAATAATCCAGCAGTAATCAGTAATGCGACAATAAATAGCTTTTTAACGTATCTTCTAACCATGAGTATCCTTGAATCATAATTTTTCTTTCATAAAACACTGGACAACAACTTACAATACACGATAAAAAGAAACAGCGGAATAAAATGAGAAAATAATATGAACGGATTTGACCAGTTAAAACTATGGGCACGTTACAATCGTGTAACCGCAACATTAATCGCACTGAGCATTATCGTTGCCCTACTTTCCAAAATTGGTAGTGATTTTCAACTCATCCACGTTTTATTTTTTTCCGAATACCGTCAAGGACTACCCGAAATACTCAGTGGCCAACTATGGCGCTTGTTTACACCCATTATTATTCATTTTGGCATTCTTCATATCGCCTTTAACATGTTATGGCTTTATCAACTCGGTAGTGCTGTTGAACAACGTCAAAACTCAAAACGTATGTTGATACTCGTAATTGTTTTTTCAGTATTGTCGAATCTGGCACAGTTTTTTTGGAGCGGCCCCATCTTTGGCGGTATGTCCGGTGTTGTCTATGGCTTACTTGCTTATGTTTGGGCACAAGGAAAATTTAATCCCCGGTCAGGTCTCGAACTGGATCAAAATACCACTATCATGATGTTAATCTGGTTTATTGTTTGCTGGTTAGGTTTAGTTGGCAATATTGCTAATATGGCACATACCGTTGGGCTAGTTTGTGGTGTTATTTTAGGACTATTTTACTCACCGCAGTTTTGGCGGAAACGCTTTAAATACTAAAAAAGATTAATCTATATTAATAATCGATAAGATTATTTATTTAATCCGATACACCGCATGACAGGCAACACAAGTTGCTGTTACTTCAGCAAGCGATTTATATGCAAGTAATAATTCGCCCTCTTCTGCTTTTAAAGAAAAACGACTTGCCGCCTTATGCATGTTTGTTCCCGCTTGCCGCATCCCCTTTGGCATAAATTTACCCATGTGTTCTGCTCCATGAGAACCTAATGAAGTCATACCGAGCCGTTGTTCCGCCAGGTTAGCCGCCTCATCCATTTTATTATTAGCTAAACTTAAAAGAATTTCATTTATTGTTTTCAGGTGAGCACGCATATTGCTCATCATATATTTTTGCATCATTTCAGGTAATTCGACCAATACTCTTGGATCATCATCAGCTAATAATAATGGGCTTGTTGAGGTTAAACAGCTAAATAACACTAATTTAATCATATTATTCAACATCATCGATTCCTCCTGAATACCAATTCACACAAAATGTTACACAAACTAAAACATACCATAATTGCTTGAACTCACCTAAAATAAGTATAAATATTAATGAGTTACACTATTTTAAGAACAGTCCTTTTACTTCTGTAAAAATACTCGAAAACAAGCTGCAATTATACAGCATTGACAATACTCGCTCTTTCGCTCGATAATAAGCAATTGATTACTCACTTTTGGGCTCAACATGGGCAAACCACAAGAACAGCGTAAAAAAGAAATCATTCAGGCCACTCTGGATCTAACGGCAGATTTGGGTATTAAACGAGTTACCACTCAAGCCATTGCTGATCGAGTCGGTATTGCGCAGCCAACGGTGTTTCGCCATTTTAAAACACGAGATGACATTTTTGCTGCGGTAATTGGCTGGATTACTGAAAATCTATCTAAAGCAATTCTTTCAGGTGTAAATCCTGAAGATGAAGCAGACGAACAACTACGAAAACTCATCCAAAGCCAACTAGCATTTATTAATAAACACAGGGCGGTTCCGCGGGTTTTATTTTCAGATTTCCTTCATCTTGAATCGCCAAAATTAAAGTCATTGCTACAGGAACTGATGAATGGATATATCAAACGTGTTGCGCAACTCTTGCAGCAAGGTAAAGAAAGTGGTGCGTTTCACAAAAATCTTGATGTCGATCAAACTGCTCGATATATAGCAGCACTTATTCAGGGGCTGGTTTTACGCTGGTCAGTTTATGAATTTAATTTTTCTTTAGAAAAAGAAGCCAAAATTATATGGAAATTCCTGCAACCCGTTTTAAAAGCACATTGATCGTTATTAAGAGGTATATGACATGAACATTAAGAATCGTCCATTGTGGCTCTGGCCTGTTATTTTTATTGCTTTTGCCTTTGGTGCATTAACCATTAAATCCGGGGGCGCAGTAATCTTCTTTGATGGCCCTGCCCGTCTGGCAGCAGGAAATTATCTTAACTTTGTTGTTTGGTTTAATTTCATTGCTGGCTTTTTTTATATTTTGGCAGGTTTAGGATTTTTACTAAATAAAAAATGGACTGCAAAATTGTCCATTACAATAGCCACTGCAACTCTGTTAGTATTTGCTGCTTTTGCTATTCATATATTAATGGATGGCAGTTATGAAATGCGTACTGTTATAGCAATGACTTTGCGTTCGGTTATCTGGACGAGCTTTGCCTTTGTTGCTTACTTTTCAGCTAAAAACAATTCAACAATTTAAATCTGTCAACATTAATAACAGACAATGATTAAGGTTTTTAAATTTTATTATTTTAATTGGAGTATCAAATGAAAACGTGTAAATTATGTTGGTTAATAACAGGAATCCTTATCCTTGCTATCGTTGCAATGGGCTATAAATTTATGATTGCTGGTTCGATTGCACCGGCTTCTGATGGTCGGGAAGCATTAATTCTTGAACCGGCTGAACGAGATTTAGTACTGACTGAGATGCGCATGTTTCTCTCCAGTGTACAAAAAATTACCCGAGCGCTAACAGAAGAAGACATGGAAACCGTCGTCAAAGCCGCACGTGAGGTTGGTCTGGCCGCTCAACAAGCTGTACCAGGCTCGCTAATGGGTAAACTCCCGCTGGCCTTTAAAAAACTGGGTTTTGATACACATAAGAAATTTGATGCACTGGCACTAGATGCAGAACAATTAGGTGATCCAAACCATGCCCTGCAGCAATTATCTACATTAATGAATAACTGTGTTGCTTGTCATTCCACATATCAAATTCAAAATAATGTAACAAAATAATTCAAATGCTCTAAAGTTATAAAATTACAGAGGAACAACCATGATTACTTCAATCTTTGGCCGACATAATAGTTATAACGTAATATTTTATACTGTAGTTAGTCTTTCGCTGCTTATGTACAGTCATCAAAGTACAGCTCAGGAACTGGGATTAGATAATTTTGTTCGTTCTATTCTAAAAAATAATCCCGGCGTGCAAAAAATTCTTGCAGAAAAGGACATTGCAGCCGGTACACTGGAGTCTAGCCTGGGCATCAATGATGCAGTATTAAGTTCAAGCCTCAGCCTTTCTCATACTGAACCCAATCAGGTGCTGGGATTTGAAGCAAATAACAGTGACGATACACGTTTAAGTCTGTCATATGACCGTCTCTTTTCTAATACCGGTACCCGTTTATCTTTAGCGTACGCTAATCAATATACTGATCGGGATCCCGCATTAGTCCCATTAGGTAATACATATTATCAACCAAGTCTTACTCTACGCTTAACTCAACCCTTATTAAAAAATTCCGGTGGCATACAGGACCAACTTAATATAAAACTTAATAAAATTAACCTTAAACTTAGCGGTTTAAATAGTCAGGAAAATCTTGAAAACTACATCACTCAGCTTGCAACTCTTTATATAGACTGGTATCTGTCAGCACGCGAGCTTGCAATTTCAAAAGAGGTCTATCAACAATCACTGGAACAGGAAAAGTTAACCCGGACTAAAGTCAAACGTCAGGTAATTGAACCATATGAATTATTACGAGCACTGGAAATCAGTGAAGATTATTATTCGCGTTGGCAGCAGGCTCGCGGACGTTTTAACGGACTAACATATCAAATACAATATCAAACAAATTCAAATAAGCCTCTCTCGAATAATAAACCTGTACCTGTTAATCCTGAAAACTCAAAGTTATTATCGGCTGATAAAAATTTACTTCGCGAAAAAAACTATTTAGCGACCACTTCGCGTCTTAAAAGTATTCTTGATGCCCTTAAGGAGCAGCAAGTCATTTTGTTAGATGCTAAAGATAATTCAAAATCTTCAGATCTTAATTTAAGTTTTGGCTATACCCGACACGGGGTTGATAAAGAATTGAGTGACGCCCATGATTCCAGTCTAAATAAAGATGATTATTCTGTCATGCTTGAATATAAGTACCCATTAGGGAATCGTCAGGCTAGCGGAAACTTTAATGTACAACTTGCAAAAAAACGACAAATCGAATCTGACAGCAAACAACGCTTAATTGATGCTGAAGCAAACCTTGCTAATCTTGAAATACAGTCGTCACAATTAAAAATCGCTCTGAAATCAATAGATCGAAAAATCAGTCTTGGGCAACAAAAACTTAAAAAAGAACAACGCTTATACAAAATAGGTAAACTGGACTTATTCGAATTATTAAGAGATCAAACTTCACATTTAGAAAGTCGATTAAACCGTGAACAGCTATACACTCAACAATTGACTCTTAAATTAAAAATTGGTGAGCTACTTGATCACAACCTTGAAACTTACAGCGCCATATTAAATTCAAAAACCAATGTGGCAACAGGAGAAGACTAAATCATGAATAGCCTTATCCTGTTTTTCCTTGAACGCTCTATGTTAGTAAAGCTTCTCTTCCTGTCAGTATTTGCATTTGGTCTCAACCAAATGTTTAGCATTCAAAAAGAAGGTTTTCCCTCGGTTGATCTCAATAAAGTCACTGTTAATACCATTTATCGTGGTGCATCAGCTGAAGATGTTGAACTTAATGTCACCACAAAACTTGAAGATGAGATTCAGGAAGTTAATGGCTTATACGAAGTCACCTCAACCTCACGAGAAAATTTTTCAGCAATCATTATCCAGGCAGATGAAGATGCTAACGCTAAAGCTTTGACGATTATTGTTAATGATATTAAACAAGCTGTTGATCAGACCAGAGATTTGCCCATTGATTTAGATGAACTACCGGTAGTTGATGTTATTTCAACCAGTGACACCCCTATTATCTCGATCAATCTCTTTGGCGAACATGAGAAGTTGCGTGAAATCCTGCCCGTATTTGAGCGAGGCATTGAGTCACTAGCGGGTGTTGCGGGTGTTGATAAAATTGGCTATTTTGATCGTGAAATTCATATTGAAATTGATCCGGTTAAAGCCAGGAAGTTACGCATTAGTTTATCTGAAGTACTTGTCGCGATTCAATCACGAAATTTGCGCACAACCGGCGGTACTTTAGAATCTTACCTAAACGAACAAACGGTAATTAGTTTAAATAAATTCAATAATCCAAAAGAAGTTGAAAACGTTATTCTCCGTGCCAATATCTCAGGGCAAGTAGTACAGATCAAAGATATAGCAAGCGTTATACTTCGTGAAAAAGACGAAAATTTTATTGTTCGAAATGAAGGCAAACCCGGTATGAACCTGGTTGTCCGTAAAAAGAAAAATGCGGACATTATTAAAACATTGAATGGCGTAAAAGAGTACATGGCCAATCAGCCCGAATTAAACGGTGTTGGTTACTCTTATTCAAATGACCAGTCCGCTCGCACCCGCTTACGTTTACAGGTATTAGGTGGCAACGCACTACTTGGTTTTGCATTGGTGACTATTATTCTTATGCTGGCACTAAATCGCCATGCTGCTTTCTGGACAGCGATGAGTGTGCCCTTCTCACTACTGGGCAGTTTCATTATACTTCCCTATTTTGGCGTCAGCATTAATGCCATTTCACTTGCCGGTTTTGTTCTGGTGCTGGGTTTACTTGTCGATGATGCTATTGTCGTCGCCGAAAAAATTACCCACTATCAGGAAAAAGGATTATCGGCAAAAGACGCTGCCTTAAAAGGTGTGACGGCAATGTGGCGCCCTGTTACTGTCGCCAGCATTACAACTATTCTTGCCTTTAGTCCCATGTTCTCAATTGGAGGAATGCCCGGAAAATTTGCCTGGGCAATACCTGCTGTGGTGATAATTGCATTACTGGTCAGTTTATTTGAATGTTTCTTTTTACTTCCTCATCATTTATCTTCAGCTAAAAAACATAAACAGGCGGCCAAAAATAAAGCTAACTGGATTTTAAAACTCGAAAAAGCTTACGCGGCATTACTGGAAATATTGCTGCACCGGCGTTATTACGTTTTACTTGTTATGGTGCTGATATTGTTTTCCAGTATTTTTCTGGTTAAAAGTACAATGAAATTTCAAATTTTCCCTCAAGAAGGTGTTGAAACATTTTATATAAAACTTGAAATGCAACGTGGTGCCTCACTTGCCGCAACAGAAAACCGTCTTGAAGAACTTGAAAAACATATACAACGTTTACCTGAAAATGAACTGGAATCCTTTGCAACACGAGTAGGAACCCTCTCCACTGATCCTTCAAAAAACCGTGGGGAACATAGCCACTGGGGTATCGTAAGTGTATTCCTGACCGGTGAAGCCCATCGTGAACGCACAGCTGATGAAATTATTACTGCGTTGCGAAATTCAATTCCAGCCAATAAAAATGAAATCCTTCTCTTTGATAAAAAACGCGTTGGCCCTGCAATCGGTAAACCTGCAGAAATCCGTATCAGTACTAATGATGATAAATTAAGGAAAAATACCGCCAATGAAATTCTGAATTTTCTTAAAAGCCTAAACGGTGTTCTGGATGTAGAAACGGACAACAAACCCGGTAAAGATCAGCTCATTGTTAATCTTGATTATAAAAAACTGGCTGAAGTAGGATTAAAGGTTAAAGATGTCGCTGATGCCCTGCGGGTAACTTATGATGGCATGCTGGTAAGCTCTACTACCAACGTTGAAGAGACGATTGACTACCGGGTTATCGTTGCTCCAAAATTTCGAAATAATGAAAATATGTTATTTAAAATCCCGGTTAAAAATAATCGCGGTCAGGTCATGAACCTGAGTGATATTTTATCCCTGACACACGGCCTTGGCCCGCTGGAGTTCAAACACATAAATGGCGTACGTACAGAAACGATTAGTGCTGATTTAAATCCATTAATAACAAGTCCTTCGATTATTAAGAAAAAAGTATTACAACATTTTAAAGAAAGCTGGTCAAAACAACCCAAACTCAATGTTGCCTTTGCGGGTGAAGCCAGAGAACAACAAAAAATATTTGGTGGTTTTCTAACTGCAGGTATAGTCGCACTGGTTTCTATTTATCTTGTCGTTGCATTATTACTCAATTCTTTTGGTCAATCTTTTATTGTTATGTCTATTATTCCTTTTGCGATTATTGGAGTGATCTGGGCTTTTTACGCACACGGTATGCCATTATCATTTTTCTCTACAATGGGAACACTGGGATTAATTGGTGTTGTCGTGAATGATACTATTATTATGGTTACCGAAGTGAATCGTGAACTTACCGATAAACATAAATCAAACCTTGTACGTACTGTCGTTTCAGCCGCAAAAGATCGGCTTCGCCCGGTATTGCTAACAACCTTCACAACTGTCGCAGGTCTTCTGCCAACGGCTTATGGTATTGGTGGTAAAGACGGACTCATCATGCCTCTCACCATGGCGATGGCCTATGGATTATTATTTGCTACCATAATTACTTTGATACTTACTCCCGCCCTTTTAATTATTGGACATGATATTGCACATTTATTTGGTCGTGGTTCTGACCATGAAAGAGGACATAGTCCTACTTAATTTTAGCTATACTGTAAATAATAAGATCATTTATAAATGGCATGCCGGATAATTAAGGGATACATAAGAATGGAGACGCATACATTCTTTCTTTACCTTCTCACAATTTATGAAGTGGAACTATAGTCGGTATGATAATCCTTGATATTAAAAAATATTAAATAAAAAAGGGACTTCATATTTGAAGTCCCTTATTATGTATTAAAGATTAACATAACTTATGCACTGTTACATGAACCAGCATCCCATAAGAAATATTTTGCATGCATTTTACGATAGAATACTACGCCCAGATAAATACCAAGCAAGGTTATTAGTGCAGATATTTTTCCCTGCCCTAGCTGAACAAAAACAAGACTTGGGCATGCACCCGTCACCGCCCAGCCAAAACCAAATAACATACTACCTGGCAATGTTCCTGGCTGAATAAATTTATCCTGACGTGGAATGTGTTTTTTTAATGCGAAGGCAGCTACCATAACAATCCCAACAGCTCCGGCAAAACTTAAGAACATTCTTAAATCTGCAAAAACAAACATTTTGTTTATTTCGTCATAATTTGCAAAACCGATCCGAGCAAGAAGATAACCCATTGCTGTACCTGCAATTGCGTACGCTAAATATTTTTTAAACATCGGCTGCCTCCTCTATGTCATCATGTTCATTAAAAATGTCAAAGCAGTTGCGCTACCAAAAAACACCACTGTTGATAACAAACTAGCGGGAACCAGTTGCGAGCAACCACTTATGCCATGTCCAGAGGTACAACCTCCAGCCATTTGTGTGCCAAACCCAACCATCATTCCACCAATTAATAAAGCCAGCCAGGCTTCACCCTGGTTTTCAAAAATTTTGGCGTGTAATGCACTCAATTCAACACTGACAGTAAACTCACCCGTTGTGGTCATGACAGCTATGTATGAGCCTAAAAACATGCTCGCTAAAAATACGGCATGCACTGTCCACGGTGTGAAATCCTGTTTCGATTTGGGGCCAGTAATACTCTTTGGCTCAGCATTAGTTTCACCTTCTCTTCGTTGCGGAGCACCTGAAAGAGCATCGTCTCCAAACTCAGCCATGGTCATCGCCAGAAGATCATCTTTTACCTGTTCTTGATCACCTTCAAGTACTTTGGCAGATGCTTTTAACATTGCATCATCTTTACGTCGAGCGATACTTAACCAACTGCCCGACACACCTAATGATTTTCCAGTTAACAAACTAAAAAATATAGCGAAGAATCCCAGTGCTAAAGCACCTTCCCACCATGACCAGTATTCCATAATCAAATCCTCTTTTTAACGACTAAATGGATTTATCTTTTTCAATAAGCTAACGATACCTTTCATTTCTTCTTGCTCATCAACAGCAACATCAGCAGTATTTTCAGTAACTTTTACTTTATTTTCTAAATGTGAATTCGCATCCATAAAATCTTTAATTGCTTTTACACAATCAGGAAAGTTTTTCTTTTCTGCAACCGTCAAAGCATTAAGACCCTCTTTATTTACATTAAAGGGGTTACATCCTGCTGCAAGCAAAATATTGACAATTTCAAGATTTCCAATACTTGCTGCAGCCATTAACGGGGTTGAACCATCAGATGAGGTAACTTCTGCTGTTGCCATTTTTGAAGCAAACATGGATTTAACCATTGAGGCACGCCCTTTTAATATTGCATTAAAAAGTGCTGTTCCACCCATTTCTTGCTTGCTTCTAATTTTAGTTTCAATCATTTTACCATTTGGCATTAAGGTAAGCGGAACAGCTTCTCCTTTTATACTCAATTGAAAACGTGCGCATCTTACAAATTCATCATCGCAAAAATGTTGTTTCCAAATAGCCAGGGAAGGTTCCATAGCAAATTGCGCAAATAAAGGGCAATCTGCAGTATGCGAGCAACTCATAAATCTTTCCTCCAAAATAACAAAAAAGGGTATCCGTACACTTTTATGTATCGGCACAATACGCCACAATATTA
>JAUWUS010000051.1 GCA_030617815.1 Gammaproteobacteria bacterium | reverse complement strand
CCCAGCATACTGCCCGCTTTTGAAAGCGAGTCATAATCCATGTCTGTTTCCATAATAATGTCAGCCGGTAATACCGGAACCGATGAACCACCTGGAATAACCGCTTTTAACTTGTGACCATCACGAACACCACCGGCCATTTTTAACAATTCGGAGAACGGTGTGCCGAGTGGAATTTCAAAATTACCCGGGTTATTAACATGTCCGGAAACACAAAATAATTTAGTGCCACCATTATTAGGGCGACCCATTTCAAGAAACCACTTGCCGCTGTTTTGTAAAATAACAGGAACCGATGCGAGTGTTTCAGTATTATTAATTGTGGTGGGTCTACCATATAAACCAAAACCGGCAGGGAAAGGTGGTTTAAAACGAGGTTGACCTTTTTTGCCTTCAATGGATTCAAGTAACGCGGTTTCTTCACCACATATATAAGCACCCGCGCCTAAATGAGAATAAAGATCAAAACTAAAATCACTACCCTGAATATTTTCACCTAACAAACCCGCTTTATAGGCTTCTTCCAGAGCACCTTCAAAACGTTCAAACGGTTCCCAAAACTCTCCACGAATATAGTTATAACCAGCGGAAGCACCAATGCAGTAACCGGCAATGATCATGCCTTCAATAAGTTGATGCGGGTTATAACGTAAGATATCTCTATCTTTACAAGTACCCGGTTCACCTTCATCAGAGTTACAGACAATATATTTTTGTCCCTCTGCTGTGCGAGGCATAAAGCTCCACTTCAAACCTGTTGGGAAACCCGCACCACCACGACCACGTAGTGATGAGGTTTTTAATTCTTCAATAATATCTTCAGGCGGAATTTTTTCTTTAAGAATTTTTTTCAGCTGCTCATAGCCACCTACACTCAAGTAACTCTCGAGTGTCCACGGTTTGTCCATGTGTAGGGTCCGAAAACAGACTTCATTCGCCATTGGTTGACTCCAACCTTATTATAAATATTTATTAAAACTTAATCTAAATCAGAAAGAACTTGATCGACTTTTTCTTCGGTCAAGTTTTCATAATATGTATCGCCAATTTGAAACATTGGTGCATTAACACATGCGCCTAAACATTCCACTTCTTTTAAAGTAAAGCGGCCATCGTTTGTTGTTTCACCTAATTTAATACCTAACTTGCTTGTTAGATGAGAAACAATTTTATCTGAACCACACAACATGCATGATATGTTGGTGCAAACACAAATCTTATGTTTGCCAACAGGCTCTAATTCATACATTGAATAAAACGTCGCGACTTCATAAACCGCAATGGGACGCATATCTAAATATTCTGCAATTGCATCCATTAAATCTTCAGTTAAATAACCACGGTTTTGATCTTGCACAATACGCAGCGCCGACATAACAGCAGATTGTTTTTTATCAGCAGGATACTTGGCAACCCAAACATCAATTTCTTTTAAAGAAGTTTCAGATAAAAGATGTAGTTTACTTTCTTCTTTTTTCTTATAACCTATCATCGGTCAATTTCTCCGAATACAACATCCATGGTACCAATCACGGCAACCACATCAGATAACATATGGCCAGACGTCATTTCATCCATCGCTGAGATATGGGCAAAACCCGGCGCACGAATTTTTAACCGATACGGTCTGTTCGAGCCATCGGTTACCAGGTAAACACCAAACTCACCTTTTGGATGTTCGATTGCGGCATAAGCCTCACCTTTCGGTAATGAGTAACCTTCAGTGAAAAGTTTAAAGTGATGAATCAACGATTCCATATCACCTTTCATGTTTTCACGACTTGGTGGTGTTAACTTATGATCATCCAACATAACTATGCCTGGATTCTCACGTAACCACTTCGAACACTGTTTAATAATTTTATTTGACTGACGGAATTCTTCGATACGAACAAGGTAACGATCATAACAATCGCCGTTCACGCCAACAGGAATATCAAAATCCATCTTGTCATAAACTTCATACGGTTGCTTCTTACGTAAATCCCATTCAATACCTGAACCACGTAACATCGGGCCGGTAAAACCAAGTTGTAACGCACGTTCTGGTGAAACAACGGCAATATCAACCGTACGCTGTTTCCAGATGCGGTTATCCGTTAACAGGGTTTCATACTCATCAACATAAGTAGGAAAACGATCAGTGAAGTCATCAATAAAATCGAGTAATGAGCCTTCGCGGTTTTCATTAAGTAAAGCGACTTTACTATCATTAATATATTTAGACTTTTTAAAGCGTGGCATATGATCAGGCAGATCACGATAAACGCCGCCGGGACGATAGTACGCAGCATGCATACGTGCACCGGAAACGGCTTCATACATATCCATTAAATCTTCACGTTCACGGAAGCAGTACAAGAACATGGTCATCGCCCCCACATCCAGTGCATGCGTACCTAACCACATTAAGTGATTTAAAATTCGTGTGATTTCATCAAACATAACGCGAATATATTGCGCTCGTTCAGGAACTTCTACGCCTAATAATTTTTCAAGCGCAAGAACATAACCATGTTCATTACACATCATGGAAACGTAATCGAGACGATCCATGTAAGGAATACTTTGATTAAACGGTTTGTACTCAGCAAGTTTTTCAGTACCACGATGCAACAAACCAACATGTGGATCAGCACGTTGGACAACTTCACCATCAAGTTCCAGAACCAGGCGTAACACACCATGCGCAGCAGGATGTTGTGGCCCAAAATTCAATGTGTAATTACGAATCTCAGGCATTACTACTGTCCTCTTCTGTCATACGATCAGCATAACGATGATCATCACGAACAATACGCGGTGTGTTCACTCGTGTTTCAATTGAAACAGGTTGGTATATGACGCGTTTCTTGTCTGCGTCATAACGCATTTCAACATTACCGCATAAAGGAAAATCTTTACGGAAAGGATGACCAACAAAACCATAATCTGTCAAAATACGACGCAAATCCGGATGACCATCAAAAATGATACCGTATAAATCAAAGGCTTCACGTTCAAACCAGTTGGCACCATTCCAGACATCTGTTACCGAAGTAACCTGTGGTGGCTCTCCTTCGGCAAAAACACGAACACGAAGTCGGTGATTGTTTTTAATAGATAATAATTGATAAACAACAGCAAAACGTTCGCCATCCCAATCGCCATATTCACTGTAATCAACACCGCATAAATCAATCATTTCTTCAAAATGAAATTCAGCTTCGTCTCTTAATGCAGTACATACTTCAATTAAGTTTTCTTTTTTAACAACCAGGTTAAGTTCACCGACGCTAACAAAACATTCATCAAACTTACCCGCAAAACGGTTGCGTAATGAGTCGGCTAATTTATTGTAATAATCAGACATAATGAATTTTTATACTCTGGCAATCGTACTGGTACGGCGAATTTTATTTTGTAACTGTAAAATACCGTAAATCAAAGCTTCAGCCGTAGGTGGACAGCCGGGAACATAAATATCAACAGGAACAACACGATCACAACCACGAACAACCGCGTAAGAATAATGATAATAACCACCACCGTTGGCGCATGAACCCATGGAAATAACCCAACGAGGTTCTGACATTTGGTCATACACTTTACGCAAAGCGGGAGCCATTTTATTCACTAAAGTTCCTGCAACAATCATGACATCTGATTGACGAGGACTGGGTCTGAAGATAATGCCAAAACGATCTAAATCATAACGAGCTGCAGCAGAATGCATCATTTCAACCGCGCAACAAGCCAGACCAAATGACATTGGCCACATTGAACCAGTTCGAGCCCAATTAATTAATTTATCAGCCGAAGTGGTAATAAAACCTTCGCTGAGTTTGCCTTCGATCATTCCCATTCCAGAGCTCCTTTCTTCCACTCGTAAATGAAACCAATCACTAAAATACCAAGGAAAATCAACATTGCGACATAACCAAACATGCCAATATCATTCAGCACAATGGCCCAGGGGAAAAGAAAAGCAATTTCCAAATCAAAGATAATAAAAAGAATCGCAACCAGATAATAACGCACGTCAAACTTCATTCGTGCATCACCAAAAGCTTCAAAGCCACACTCATATGGAGAGAGTTTTTCACTATCCGGTTTATGTGGTGAAAGGACAAAACCCAACGTAATCATAATTGCCCCCATACCAAGGCCAATTACAATAAATATTAATACTGGTAGGTAATTCTCTAGCATTAGCTCCAGTCCTCGCCTCTTGGTAATGAATAATGATTATTTATTATTGAGCCGTTAAAACGACTTCTTTTTTCTATTTTTCAGCTTAAAAAAACACGAGGCTTTCTCAAAAAGTGCGAGCTAGTCTAGGCCAGCAGCTGTTTATGTGTCAAGTTTAGATGATTATGTAAACACGATTAAAATCAATGCTTTAGGCGATTATTTGGGGGGGTATAAAAAATTTTGTAACTAAATCAAATGGTTATTTATTGAAAAGACACTTTTAATCTAATGATATTACAATTGCTACTATTTAAAACTCCAGAATACCCAAATTAAATGGCCATTAATCAACTCAGTCTCATTACTAATTATTTTAGCTAGTGAAGTCATACAATTTAATTTAATATCTTCTTTTGGGACTTCCTCGTCTAGGATGACAATATGATTAACACATTATCACCATACCGATTTTACTTGTTACCGCTGTTGTATCTTAGCTTAATTGCTTGTGGTGGTGGCAGTAATAGTAACGTTTCTAATGCCGCACCTGTATTTACATCGAGTAATGCATTTAGTGTTGCAGAGAATAATTTAATCGTGACACAAGTTACGGCAACCGATTCAGATAGCAACGTGCTTACATACAGCCTAAGTGGTGGCACAGATCAAGCCCATTTCATTATGGATAATTCAACTGGCAGCTTGTCTTTTCAAACAGCACCAGATTATGAAACGCCGACTGATAGCGATAATAATAATATCTACCTTGTAGAAGTGCTTGCCAGCGATGGCACAAATACAACTAAGCAACTAATTTCAATCTCCGTAACGAATCTCAACGAAGCACAATTTGGCTTACTTACTCGACCTTCAAATTCGACTTGCGCTATTAGTGACCCACCCAATACTTCTTCAAATATTAAACTAACCCGCGTTTTTTCTAATCTCAGTTTCAATAGCCCAGTTGCATTACGACAATCCCCGACTATTGCAGATCGCTGGTATGTAGTAGAGCAAGACGGTCTTATTAAAACGTTTCTTTCCAATGATAATACCGCTACAAATTTTCTAAATATAACAAGTAGCGTTCTTTTTGATCCCGGTTTTGGTGATGAAAGAGGTTTATTAGGGATGGCATTTCATCCAAACTTTGCAAGCAATAATTATGTTTATCTTTATTACTCTGCACGAGGGGGAAGTACAAGCCATCATTCTATCATTTCACGATTTACAGCAACCAGTGCCACCACACTTGATCCATCAACAGAGCAAATAATATTACGTATTAATCAACCCTATGGTAACCACAATGGTGGAAACATTTTATTTGGTCCTGATGGGTATTTATATATTGGCATGGGTGATGGCGGATCTGGCGGTGACCCCCAAAATTATGCACAAAATATATCTAGTTTCTTGGGTAAGATGTTACGCATCAACGTCGACATTCCTGCAAATGGCAACAATTACAGTAGTCCAGCTGACAACCCATACGTTGGTGTTAGCGGGCTAGATGAAATTTATGCCTTGGGTTTGCGTAACCCCTGGCGCTGGAGTTTTGACCGTAGTACTGGCGATCTTATCGCTGGCGATGTAGGTCAAAGTGAGTGGGAAGAAATTGATATTGTTACCAATGCGGGTAATTATGGATGGCGTTGTTATGAGGGTAATAATGCATATAATACCAGTGGTTGCACAGGTAGCTATACAGCCCCCATACATGAATATTCGCATAATGATGGTTTTTCTGTCACGGGTGGTTACGTTTATCGAGGTAGTGCTATACCTGCACTCACGGGAACTTATATCTATTCTGATTATGGGCCAGGTCCAATCTGGGGACTTTCTGACCCAACAGGTGCAAGTCCGGTAAATTCATCATTATTATTAACGAGTATTTACATTAGTTCATTCGCAGAAGACAACAACGGTGAACTCTATGTGTTGAGCTATGGAGATGGCCAAATCTTTCGCATCGATCCTGATATTGGTAGTGGTTCAGGTTCTTTTCCTACGTTACTTTCTCAAACGGGCTGTATTAACACAAATAATCCATTACAAATGGCTTCTGGATTAATACCTTATGATATTAATGCGCCCTTTTGGTCTGATGGCATTGTTAAAGACCGTTGGATGGCATTACCAGATGCAGCAGCGATCACAATAGAACTGGATGGTGATTGGACTTTTCCCAATAATTCAGTATTAGTAAAAAACTTTAACCTAAATGGCAAGCGCGTTGAAACCCGGCTACTTGTCCGACATGCTGATGGTAGCTGGCGCGGATATAGCTATGAATGGAATAATAGTGAAACGGATGCCAGTTTGCTGCTCAATGGCAAAACCACAACCAAGGAAGGACAAAAATACATTTACCCAAGTACAACTGAATGTATGGTTTGTCATACTTCAGTGACAGGCATTTCATTAGGTCCACAAACGGATCAATTAAACCGCGACAAAACTTATCCAAGTACGGACTTAACAGCAAATCAGTTAGCCACATTAGATAATATTGGTTTATTTACATCGGTGTTACCTGATATTCCGGCGAATTTATCAAAACTAACTGAACCAACTGATATAACAGCAACGACACATGATCGCACCCGTGCTTATTTGTACACTAATTGTTCGCAATGTCATCGTCAGGGCGGACCAACTAATGTCAGTCTGGACTTCAATATTGACACGGCTGATTCAAATATGAATATTTGTAATGCTAGCCCAACACATCAAATAGGTGGTGCTACTGGTATTATGTCGCCAGGCAATGCGAGCAACTCATCTTTATATCTAAGGATGAATTGTAGAGATGGTAATGCAGGTTGTAATAACGGTGACCAAATGCCGCCACTTGGTAGTGCTTATGTTGATGCAAATGGAGCAAACCTGATTAGTTCATGGATAAACAGTCTCAGTATTTGCCCGTAGCTATTATTAATGCCAACCGCATATTCGCAATATAACCATTCAATACAACAAAAACCAAAAAGCCGATTTTATATTGAATATAAATCGGCTTTTTTATTTGGTCGGGGCGAGAGGTCACTTCGGGCGTCCTGCCCTCTCGCGACACTTGTACATCCCTGTACTTCGGATTTGAACCTCATTCGGTTCGAATTCCCTGAACCAATAAAAATAAAAAAAGCCAATTTCACGTTTAATGAAAATTAGCTTTTTTTATTTATTTGGTCGGGGCGAGAGGATTCGAACCTCCGACCCCTTGCACCCCATGCAAGTGCGCTACCAGGCTGCGCTACGCCCCGAATTCTGGTTTAGTATTTATACGTTGTAGGTGTCTATTGTTAGAACGGTGCATGATACTCGACTATAAAGTCGAGAACCCTTTAAACGGTGAGTATTTCCAGGACTTCTTCCATTTCCATCCGCAGTTGTTGAATCATTTGCGGATCACATTTTGGGGCTTCTTTTTGCTGGGTATCGCTCAATTGCAAGCGTGCACCACCAATGGTGTAACCTTGTTCATATAACAAACTGCGAATTTCACGAATCATCACCACGTCCTGACGTTGGTAATAACGACGATTACCGCGGCGTTTAACCGGTTTAAGCTGCGGAAATTCCTGCTCCCAATAACGTAATACGTGTGGTTTTACCGCGCACAAATCACTCACTTCACCGATGGTGAAATAGCGTTTACCAGGAATTGGCGGCAATTCGTTATTGTTCGTGGGTTCCAGCATATGCTTCGACTCTCGCTTTTAATTTTTGTCCTGGCCTGAACGTGACAACACGTCGAGCCGTAATCGGGATTTCCTGCCCTGTTTTGGGATTTCGCCCAGGGCGCTGTTTTTTGTCTCTTAAATCAAAGTTGCCAAAACCAGATAGCTTCACCTGCTGGCCACTTTCAAGCGCATCTCGCACTTCTTCAAAGAACATTTCTACCAATTCTTTGGCTTCTCGCTTATTGAGCCCTAATTCCTCAAAAAGTCGTTCTGCCATGTCGGCTTTCGTCAACGCCATCTTTTATTCTCTATTATTTTGTTATTCTCTCAATGTTGCACCCAGACGATTTTTCAGTACGTCTATGATTTTATTGAGTTCTTTGTCGACATCCGTATCAGTAAGAGTGCGTGAAAGATCCTGCAAGGTCAAGCCTAAAGCTAAACTTTTTCGTCCAGAATCAATACCTTCGCCGCGATATACGTCAAACAACTCGAATTTGCTAAGGATTTCACCTGCAGATTCTTTAATACAATCATAGACTAATTGTGAGGTTACTGCCTCATCCATCACTATCGCGATATCACGTCTAATCGCAGGGAATTTTGATAATGGCTTAAAGGCCGGTATCACACCCATTTCTATATTTTTCATAGCTATTTCAAAGAGATACACACTTTGAGAAAGCCCTAATTTCTTTTGCAAAGCCGGATGAAGCGCACCCAACCAACCGATTATGGGCTGATTTTCTGTCGCTAAATCTCGAATCGCAGCCGTCTGTCCAGGATGTAAAACCTGATGCTTATTTGCCTCAAATTGAAAATCTGACGCCCGACCGGTCATTTCTAACACGGCTTCGACATGATTTTTTAAATCATAAAAATCGACTGATTCGCTACTGGTCGCCCATTGTTCCGGGAATCGCGAACCTGTTATCGCACCCGCAAGCATTTTTTCTTGCTTAATATCAGCACCTTGCGAGACAAACTTAAGACCGTACTCAAATAAGCATACACTAGTTTGCTGGCGATTCAAGTTGTATTTGACTGCTGAAACCAGTCCAGGCCATAAAGACGTCCTCATAGCGGCTAAATCCGCTGAAATGGGATTTGCCAGTTCAATCGCTTTTTGCTCAGGATCGAACAATTTTTGCATTTCCGGGTCAATAAAGCTGTATGTGATAGCTTCCTGATAGCCCTGTTGCACCAAAATCTGGCGCAAACGGTTCATTCTAAGTTTAGCTTCAGGTTTCGCCACCATGGTTAACGCAGATGAGGCCTGACTGACGGGTAAATTGTCATAACCAAAAATTCGACCGATTTCTTCGATTAAATCTTCTTCAATGCTGATGTCAAAACGAAAATCCGGAGCAGTAATTTCCCAACCGGCCTCTGTTTCTTTTGGATTAAGATCTAAACGCGTCAGCATACCCGTGATATCTTCACGGCTTAAATCAATACCGAGTACTCGCTTAACACGCGCTGCTCGTAACGACACTACACCGCGTTGTGGTAAATCCGCTTCATTGGTCTCGTTCACGACTGGGCCTGCTTTGCCACCGACTATATCCAGCAAAAGCTCTGTGGCGCGCTCAATAGCTTTAATGGGTAACGATGCTGCAACACCACGCTCAAAACGGTGTGACGAGTCGGTATGTAAACCAAAACTACGCGCTTTACCCGCAATAACCAAAGGATTGAAATGAGCCGCTTCCAGGAGAATGTCAGTGGTAGAATCTGAAACAGCAGAATCTGCCCCACCCATAATACCCGCTAGGGCTAATGGCTGTTTATCATCCGCAATCAACAAACACCCTTCGGTTAAGATTATTTCCTGATCATTTAATAAGTTGAGTTTTTCACCCGCTTTTGCATGACGGGCATGAATGGCACCGTCAATTTTAGCTAAATCAAACGCATGCATCGGTTGCCCTAGTTCCAACAGGACAAAATTAGTGACATCAACTACCGGACCTAAACTACGAATGCCGGAACGACGTAATTTTTCCTGTAACCAAAGTGGTGTTTGGGCTTTTGGATTAACCCCTTTAATCACACGACCTAAATAACGCGGGCAATCTTTACCTGCTTCAAGTTTAACCGCAACTTTATCTTTAATTTGAGATTTTATTATTGCTTGCTTGTGCCCAATAACCGGCATTTTGTTAGAAACACCTACCTCACGCGCAACACCGGCAATGCTAAAACAATCGGCACGGTTAGGCGTCAGACTGAGTTCAATCATGACATCATTTAATTTTAAATAGTCACGAATATTTGTTCCTACGGGCGCGTCACTCGGCAATTCCATTAAACCTTCAGCGGTTTCTGTAATGCCTAACTCTTCAGTTGAACACAACATGCCATGCGATGGCACACCACGGAGTTTGGATTTTTTAATTTTAAAATTACCTGGTAATACTGCACCCACTAATGCCGCGGGTATGCGTAACCCCTCGCGCACATTAGCAGCACCGCAAACAATGTTTAACGGTTCGTCTTCGCCCACGTTCACCTGGCAAACATTAAGCTTGTCAGCATCAGGATGTTTTTCGACAGATAACACTTCACCAACAACCACTTTGGTAAACTCTGCCGCAACAGGTTCAATAGCATCAACTTCAAGCCCTGCCATTGTCAGTTGGTGCGATAACTCATCCGTGGATATATCCGGGTTGATCCACTCTCTTAACCATTGTTCGCTAAATTTCATTTTTAAATTCTTTTAATTAAACTGCTTTAAAAAACGTAAATCATTTTCAAAAAATAATCGTAAGTCATTCACGCCATAGCGCAACATGGCTAAGCGTTCAACGCCCATACCAAAAGCAAAACCTATGTATTTCTCTGAATCAATATCAACAGACTTAAACACATTAGGATGAACCATGCCGCAACCTAATACTTCTAACCAGCCGGTATGACTACAAACGCGACAGCCTTCTCCACCACACATGACACATTCAATATCGGCTTCGGCTGAAGGTTCTGTGAAAGGGAAATACGAAGGACGGAATCGAACAGCAAGATTATCTTGCTCAAAAAACTTTTGTAAAAAATCTATGAGGATGGATTTCAAATCTGTAAAAGAAATATTTTCATCAACCATAAAACCTTCTACCTGATGAAACATGGGAGTATGTGTGACATCGGAATCACAACGATAAACACGACCCGGTGCAATTACCCGTAAAGGTGGCGCTTTTTCTTTCATAGTGCGCACTTGTACCGGTGACGTATGCGTACGCAATAAACGACCATCAGGAAAATAAAAGGTGTCGTGCATGGCGCGTGCGGGATGGGTCTCTGGAATATTCAACGCTTCAAAATTATGAAATTCATCTTCAATTTCCGGACCGGTTGCGACTTCAAAACCCATTTGCGAAAACAATTCTTCAATGCGTTCCATGGTACGGGTAACCGGATGTAAACCACCGGCCTGTTGGCCTCGTCCCGGTAACGTAACATCAATGGTTTCACTCGCGAGCCTGACTTCCAACTCTGCGTTGTTAAGTGTTTCTTTACGTGCTTCAAGGGATTTTTGTACCGCTTGTTTAGCAATATTAATCGCTTGTCCCGCAGCCGGTCTTTCTTCTTTAGAAAGCTTGCCAAGTGATTTCATTCGCTCAGTGATCGAACCTTTTTTACCCAGGTACGACACGCGAATATCATCGAGTGATTTTAAATCGGCCGCTTTATTAATAGCTTGTTCAGCCGCTTCAACTAATTGGTTTAATTCATTTTGCATAAAATAATCTTGGTTTTAATTTTAAATCTTATTTTTATCGCATAAAAAAAGGGAAGGCTTTTGGCCTTCCCTTTTCAATCGTTTTGCTTGCAACTATTTTAAACGTTCAAATAGTACAAAACCGATTATGCCAGGTTGGCTTTAGCTTGATCAGCTATTACCGCAAAAGCTGCTTTGTCATGTACCGCAATATCCGCGAGGACTTTACGATCAATTTCAATAGCACCTTTTTTCAAACCGTTTATAAATCGGCTATACGTAATACCGCATTCACGTGCGGCGGCATTGATACGTGCAATCCATAAAGCACGGAATTGACGTTTACGTTGTTTACGATCTCGGTATGCATATTGTCCAGCTTTTGTTACTGCCTGAACTGCTACACGAAATACATTTTTACGACGACCGGAATAGCCTTTGGCCTGATCGAGGACTTTTTTGTGACGGGCTCTTGCCGTTACACCACGTTTTACTCTTGGCATTGTGTATCCTCCTTAACCGTATGGCATCATGCGACGAACAGAAGCCGCATCAGACTCATGGATCATTTCAGGTGAACGCAAATGGCGTTTACGCTTGGTGCTCTTTTTGGTAAGGATGTGGCGACGATGTGACTGACCACGCTTAATTTTACCAGAGCCAGTACGCTTGAAGCGTTTTGTGGCACTGCTGTTACTTTTCATCTTAGGCATTTCTATATAACTCCGCATTTAGGCCATTTTTAAATTGGCACTAATGTTAAAATTTAGTGATAAAACGCTATCACTTCTTTTTCGGGGCAATGACCATCACCATCTGACGACCTTCCATTCTTGGGAACTGTTCAACAGAACCCAATTCTATAAGGTCGGCTTCAACGCGCTTAAGCAGTTTAAGCCCAAGCTCCTGATGTGCCATTTCTCGACCGCGGAAACGTAATGTTACCTTAGTCTTATTCCCCTCTGTAAGGAAACGTATCAGGTTGCGTAGTTTTACCTGATAATCCCCTTCTTCCGTCCCAGGACGGAATTTCACTTCCTTGATCTGAATCTGTTTCTGCTTTTTCTTAGCAGCGTGGCGTTTTTTATTTTCTTCAAATAAAAATTTACCGTAATCCATAATACGACAAACCGGTGGTTTTGCCGTAGGTGAGACTTCAACAATATCCATGTCCGCTTCTTCAGCCATACGCTTGGCGTCAACTAATAAAACGATGCCTGCTTGCTCACCTTCTTGATCAATCAAACGGACTTCTTGTCCGGTAATATCTTCGTTGATCCGTGTACCTTTATCTGCGCTGATAATCTATATCCTCTAAAATCAATTAAAATATCAAACCTGCATTTCGCTTTTATTTCTGTAACGAAATACGGCCGCGGCTCGCAATTTCTTCGGAAAGTTTGGCTGTAAAGTCATCAATTGACATCACTCCAAGCTCTTCACCAGCTCGCGTGCGCACGGCCACAGTTTGATTCTCTGCTTCCCGATCTCCTGCCACCAGCAGGTACGGAATTTTTTGTAGCGTGTGTTCGCGAATTTTAAAGCCGATCTTCTCATTTCTCAAGTCCGCTTTGACCCTTAAACCACTATTTTTCAATATATTTTCGACTTTTTGCACATATTTGGCATGTTTGTCGGTAATTCCCATGATCATGACCTGAGTTGGCGATAACCAGGCCGGAAATGCACCCGCATGTTGCTCGATCAAAATACCAATAAAACGTTCCAAAGAGCCCAAAATTGCCCGATGTAACATCACTGGAACTTGCTTGGTTCCGTCTTCCGCAATGTAATGCGCGTCTAATCGACCCGGCATAGAGAAGTCGACCTGAATAGTGCCGCACTGCCAAACCCGTCCAATACAATCCTTCAATGAGAACTCAATTTTAGGCCCATAAAAGGCACCCTCACCCGTTTGTAAATCCCAATCGAGTCCTTTGGTATTCAATGCTTTTTCTAATGCATGTTCTGCTTTATCCCAAACCTCATCGGAACCCACTCGTTGTTCAGGGCGCGTAGATAGTTTGACAATAACCTCTTCAAAACCAAAATCTTTATAGACCTCAAATAACAAATCAATAAATTCTGATACTTCATCCTGAATTTGTTCTTCCGTACAAAAAATATGCGCATCATCCTGGGTAAAATTACGCACTCGCATCAAGCCATGTAATGTACCGGAGGGCTCATTACGATGACATGAACCAAACTCCGCCATACGCAAAGGTAAATCACGATAACTTTTTAAACCCTGATTAAAAATTTGCACATGACACGGACAGTTCATGGGTTTGATAGCGTAATCACGGTTTTCTGAATGGGTAGTGAACATCATGTCACCGAACTTGTCCCAATGCCCTGATTTTTCCCACAACACACGATCAACAACTTGCGGCGTTTTCACTTCAGTGTAATTATGTTGGCGAAGTTTTTCGCGAATGAATTTTTCAATTTCTGTATAAATCGTCCAGCCATTATCGTGCCAGAAGATCATACCCGGTGCTTCTTCCTGAGAATGAAATAAATCCAGTTTACGCCCGAGTTTCCGATGGTCACGTTTTTCTGCTTCTTCCAAACGATGCAGATAGGCTTTTAAAGCTTTTTTATCCGGCCATGCTGTGCCGTAAATACGCTGCAGCATTTCATTGTTGGAATCACCACGCCAGTATGCACCGGCTAACTTCATCAACTTGAAAGCTTTTATCTTGCCGGTAGATGGCACATGCGGGCCACGACAAAGATCAATAAAGTCACCTTGTTTATATAAAGAGAGTTCTTCACCATGCGGAATCGATTCAATAATTTCAGCTTTATACACTTCACCCTTGTCCGCAAAAAAACTAATTGCGTCTTCGCGAGTCATCACACTACGCTCAATCTGAATGTCCTGTTTGGCAAGTTCTTTCATTTTCTTTTCGATGATTTCTAAATCAGTTTCTGAGAAACCCTTTTTATAAGCAAAGTCATAAAAAAATCCATCATCAATAACGGGGCCAATAGTGACTTGTGCTTCAGGAAAAAGTTCTTTTACTGCTTGAGCGAGTAAATGTGCCGTTGAATGACGAATAACTTCAAGACCTTCATCACTTTTATCAGTAATAATCGCAAGTGAACTGTCTTCGGACATGACAAAACTGGCATCCACAATGTCGTCATTCACTTTACCGGCAACCGTGGCACGCGCTAAACCGGGGCCAATATCATTAGCAACATCGAGAACAGAAACGGGATTTTCAAACTGGCGCTGAGAGCCATCGGGGAGAGTAATAACAGGCATAATCTTTCCTTTCCAGTGGCGATCCATACTAAAGACCGCGTGATATAAACTTAAAATTTGGTAGTCTCACTCGGATTATGTCGGCTTCGTGCCTCCACCCTCGGCAACTGCTCCTGCGTTGCCCTACCTCCTGCGTCCATGCAGTCGTCCGGGCCGTGCTTCGCACGTTCAATTTTGTTCCAGACAAAATTGTCGAACTTCAGTTCTCATCCACCTGAGAAAACAATATGAATAAAAACACTAATTGGTAGTCTCACTCGGATTCGAACCGAGGACCCCTACCATGTCGAGGTAGTGCTCTAACCAGCTGAGCTATGAGACTAATTTAATAATGGGGCATTGTATAGCTTAAAGAATATTTGTCAAAATAGATTTGAGTCTTTTAATTTTGACTTACAAAACTAAAAACTTATGACTAATATCTTATTGTTCCCTCAACTTTTATTAATCATTCTCGATAACAACATTAACCCCTGTATTGAGGAATTTCATGATTTTCCAGGCCCGCATCATGCTAAAGAAATAAAGTGCAAACAACGCAAGAAAACCAAAGAACATCGCATTTTCAGAAATTGATAACTTATAACCTAAATAGCCAGCAAGCCCCAAAATAATTGCGATAAAATGCAGAATCTTTACCGTCTTTTTATGTGTAAACCCTGCTCGAAGAAAAATATGATGCAAGTGGGTATGATCAGGATGAAAAGGAGACTGACGTTTTAAAATTCTTCTTAACATCACCCCTACAGTATCAAATAAAGGTAAAGCAAAAAAATATAACACCGTTACAGGAGTCATAACTTTATCCACACCCTGCGACCCATCAATAACTATCCAGGCAAAAACAAATCCGATAAAAGTACTACCCGCATCACCTAAAAATACGGACGCCTTTTTACGACCAAACCAGCGTGCATTAAATAATAAAAAACCAAAGATAGCCGCCAGAAAAATCAGCAAAAATGAAAACTCTGCAATACGTGTAGCTTCAAACATCATTACGGCAATAAATGAAAAAGCAATAAATGCCAAACCACCAGATAATCCATCAAGACCATCAATCATATTCATTGAATTTATAACACCAACCGTGGCAAACACAGTCAATGGCACAGCAAAAATACCCAGTAAAACTTCCCCACCAAAACCAATCGTACCAAAACTAGTCAGCATGTTACCCGCACCATAAACCATTCCTAGTGATACCAAAATCTGGACAACAAAGCGAATTGAAGAACTTAAATGGATACGATCATCAACGATTCCAATAACAAGTAAGAAAAATGACAAACTCAATAACCAGTTTATGTCTGGGAAATTACACGTAGAACAAAATAAGACAGGGAATAATGCAGCGAGAAAAATGGAAATGCCACCAACAAGAGGTATTTCACCTTTGTGTGACTTTCTTGATGTTGGAGCATCAACTAAATTAAATTTGACAGCAAGCTTTGAAAACAACCGTAAAAAAAAACAAGATGAAATAAATGATACCCCGACAAAAATAGAAAGAAAAATAATATCATTCAATGAGAACATTCAGAAACACCTAATAAAAATATTTGTACGCACGGCTACATTTAAAAATTATTATAGCTATTGCAAAACATACGAAAAGTACCTGTTTAAAGGGGGGTAAACAGAACTGTCGATTGCAAAATACTACCAATAAATGAGGGGTTAATCAAGATCTTAGTTCCATCTACTTTTCATATTCAATTCATAATAATTCCTCGAGCTTCCAGCAGTTCAATAACTTCGTCAACACAAGCTTCCAGACTTTGACTACCCGTATCTACCGCAATTTCAGGGTTAACTGGTTTTTCATAAGGTGCTGAGATACCCGTAAAGTTTTTAATTTTTCCTTCTCGAGCCATTTTATAATGACCTTTCACATCACGTTCTTCACACGCGGCAACATCAGCTGCGCAATATATTTCAAAAAACTCGCTATGAGGAAAAAGGCATCTTACAAATTCCCTATCTTTCTTAAAGGGTGAAACAAAAGCACTAAGTGTAATTACACCCGACTCAAGCATAAGCTTCCCCACTTCACCAACTCGGCGCAAATTTTCTTTACGATCTTCTTCAGAGAATCCTAAATCACCACATAGGCCATGGCGGACGTTATCGCCATCCAAAACAAAAGTTCGGCACATCTTTTCGTGTAATTTTTCTTCAACAGCGTGAGCAAGAGTTGATTTTCCTGACCCTGGCAATCCTGTAAACCATAAAACAACGGACTTATGACTATTTTGTTTTTCACGTAACTCTCTCGTAACTGTGGCATGATGCCATACTGCATTTTGTGTTTTCATTTCAGATAAAATCAACTATAAGTTTATGAGTAAAATAACTTAATAATTATAATATAATTACCCTTTTAGTTACCAGAATAAAATAACGAAGCGGATAAATAGTGTTATTTTATACATAAAAAAGACGGCCGTTTTACTGGCCATCTCAATTTTTAATATAACTAACTATATCTACTATGGCGCAGTGTAATCTATTAACTCGAAGAATTGAGATTTACCATCTCCCGTACGACGCACTTCGAAAATTCTTCCTACAGTAGCACACGTCACCATAGTACGAGAAAATTTACCAAAGTGTTCAGAATCACGAATTTCTTTGTAATCATTACACCCTGTGGCGGACTCAGGTGTGCCATTAATTGTAATATTGTCAGTGACATTTGCTGACACTAATACGATATGACCAACGTTAACTCCTTGACTATTCGTTCTGTAGTCACTAGTTGTCAATGTATCAGCCGCTACCAGGATACCTAAAGACATTCCATCTCTGCGTAAAAGAATACCGCAATCACTTTCATTACAGTCTACTGCATCATATTCCGTACCGTCAGTCCCTATCAAGGTAGTACCTGAGTTATCCCATTTTTCTCTTTGGATTATAAATAGGGCATTAAAATCATTAGCATCTCTAATCATCCTGATTTTCTGATAATGGCAGGATGTTCCGCCCTCACCACCGACTAACCGTTGCCGAGTTATATCAATTTGCGTATTACCCCCTCCCAAATCAGTTCGACTAATATTGCGAACTTCAGTATCAGCACCAGGGTAAGTTTGGCACGCAGTTGCGCCACCTGTGGTAGTAAAGTCACCCGTCAGTGCATAAACTTGCTTAGTGGCAGTTACTACAGCTATAGAATATGGAGCAAGCCCACCACCCGTTGCATTCAGCTTGGTTTGTACTGCGGTACTGAGTTTAAGTTCAGAGACTGCACCATCAACAATTTTATCCGTTGTAACTGCATTCTTTCGCATTTTTATCGCCGTGACGGCACCATTTTTAAGTTTTATCGTGCTAATTATTCCGCTTTTCAGCTTTCCCTGACCAACTGAATTATTAGCGAGAGTTCGCCCAACAATGGCTCCATCAGCGATATCTGTTGCTTGAATACAACCGGTACAAACAACATCATCTGCTAGAACAGCAAAAGCATTATTTGAGATCAACAACATCGATGTAGCAATTAACGGTGTTAATAGTTTTAACTTCATAATGATAACTCCTGATTATTTTATTA
>JAUWUS010000055.1 GCA_030617815.1 Gammaproteobacteria bacterium | reverse complement strand
GAACCATTAATATCCTGATGCATTTGCGGTAACCAAAAATATCCGGCAAAAAATTCTTGTGCACCCTGACCACTTTGAACAACTTTAACTTGTTATGACACTCTTTCATTTAATAAATAAAATGCGACCGCATCCTGCCCCACCATTGGTTCAGACATTGCTTTAACTGCATCTGGAATATGCGGTAATACTTCACTATTTGAAATGTGGTATTTGTGATGTTTTGTTTTATAACGTTCTACAATTTGATCTGAAAATTCAAACTCACTGCCTTTTTCTTCAGGTTGATCTTCAAAACCAATAGAAAATGTTCGTAAATCTTTTACCCCGGCTTCTGCAAGTAACGCAACCAGTAAACTTGAATCCAGGCCACCGGATAACAACACACCAACTGGCACATCCGCCACATCAATACGTTTGCGCACCGCTTCGCGTAAAGCATCATGAATTTTATCCGTCCATTCCTGTTCCGATAATTCCTTTTCAGGGCGAGTGGCATCCAAAAACCAATAACGTTGTATTTTTTCTTTACCATTAACATCAATGGTCATTGACGTTCCGGGTTCTAATTTTCGAATACCATTAACAATGGTACGTGGCGCGGGAATAACGGCGTGTAATGAAAACTGGTTATGCAAGGCAAAAGGATCAATCGATTGATCTATTTCTCCGGTTGCAAGAAGCGCTTGCATATTAGAGGCGAAACGAAAATGCTCATTCGTCTTAGAAAAATAAAACGGTTTAATGCCCATACGATCACGCACAGCAAAAAGTTGTTTTTTCTTTTCATCCCAAATTGTAAAAGCAAACATACCGTGTAAATGTTTTGGGCAGTCCTCTCCCCACTTGTGGTACGCCTTTAAAATAACTTCAGTGTCACCTTCACTTTGAAAGGTATATCCTTCTTTTATAAATTGTTTACGTAATTCAGGATAATTATATATCGCACCGTTAAAAACAATCGTTAAACCTAACTCACGATCAACCATCGGTTGATTTGAATTTGAACTCAAATCAATAATCGCTAAACGTCGATGACCAAAAACAACACGATCATGCTGCCAGGTATCACCAAAATCCGGCCCACGTTTTTCCAGCTTAGGTAACATGTTCTGCACCGCTTCTAATGAAGCAGAAGTTTTAAAATTTAATTCACCACAAATTCCGCACATAATAAAATCTCAGTCTTTAGTCTTTAGTCTTTAGTCTTTAGTCTTTAGTCTTTAGTCAGAAAAAACACCGTTCGTGGTGAGCTTGTCGAACCATGAACATCATACCTTCATCCTTCGACAAGCTCAGGACGAACGGACTTTCGACTTATGACTGATTTAATCCCCAACCACCGCCGCCGGACGTTTTAATTGTTAATTTATCCCCTGCTTTAACATCAAGACAAATCTTAGGTGGTAATATTTTACCGTTTAAAACATTCTGTCCTTGTTTACCTGGCTTGGCCTTGTTTAAACCCCAGGGTGAGTGCAATCGTCTTTCTGTTAGTAAAGTAACGTTTGCGGATTTTAAAAATTCAAATTCTCGCACAAGACCATCGCCACCTTTATGCAACCCATCTCCACCAGATTTTTTTCGAATAGCATATTTTTTTATACGCACAGGATAACTTGTTTCCATTACTTCGATAGGCGTATTACGGGTATTGGTCATGTGTGTTTGCACAGCATCTAAACCATCACCACCTGAACCGGCTCCCATGCCACCACCCATCGTTTCATAATAATCCCAGGCTTTATTATCATTAACTGAACCCATAGCAAGATTATTCATACTGCCATGACTTGCCGCGGGGATTTTATCGGGCAAAGCCTGTGCCAATGCACCCATTACAACGTCAACAATACGTGTACTGGTTTCAACATTTCCGGCAGCAACAGCAGCAGGTCGTTTTGCATTAAGTAAACTACCTTCAGGTGCGGAGAGTGTTATCGGTCTAAAACTTCCGGCACACGCAGGCGTTTGCTTTGGCATTAAACATCTAAATACATAATACACTGCGGCAGCGGCAACCGATAAAGGACAATTAATATTACCTTTGGTTTGATCTGTTGTGCCATTGAAATCAACATGAACATTGTGATCTTTAATATCTATCGTTGCAGATATTTTTAAATCAACGTTACCCAATCCATCATCATCCATAACATCACTGAATGTATATTCACCATTTGGAATATTATTAATAACGCTTCTCGCTAAACGCTCACCGTAATCGTTAAGTTCTGATAAAGCATTTAAAAATGCTAATTCTCCAAGAGGTATGATTAAAGACTGCAAACGTTCAACACCTGCATGATTGGCACTTATCTGTGCAGAAAAATCACCTAGTGCTGCGCTGCCACTGCGAATGGATTTTAAAATAGTCGACATAAAAAATTTATTCATAACGCCTTGTTCAATTAAATGCGTTGGAGGAATAATTAAACCTTCTTCTTCTAAACTTTTTGATAACGGCATCGAACCGGGAGAGTCTGCACCAATGTCTGCGTGATGTGCGCGGTTAGCAATAAACGCGAGTAACTTACCTTGAAAATAAACCGGTGCGATTAATGTAATGTCCGGTAAATGCGTCCCGCCAAGAAAAGGATCATTCACAATCACCATGTCACCTTCATGCCAGTCCAGTTGGCTAACGATGCTTTGCATGGCATAGGCCATACTGCCTAAATGCACGGGGATATGCGCTGCTTGTGCACAAAGCTCACCTTGCGCATCAAATACCGCGCATGAAAAATCGAGGCGATCGCGAATATTAGGAGAAAAAGCGGCTCGTTGAAGCACGGCTCCCATCTCATCACAAATGGCATTTAAACGACTGGTAAAAAGGCTGAGTTCTATACTGTTCAAAATATGGGCGCTAAAGTCATTGTTTTTTAAGGAAATTCATCTCTATTGTAGCATTACCAAGAAGAATATCGACGAATAAGGTGTGCCTGAAACATAATACTGTAGTAAACTACTCGGCAAATATTTTATACATCTAAACTAAAAATAATTAGGGGAATTCATCATGAATCCATTAACGTCTGTTAAAGGCACAATCATCGCAGGCTTCGTATTAGCTGCAATTATCGTTTTCGCTGGTGGCATGACCGGTTTTAACGCTCTTAATCTTGAAGTTTGGCTTCACGTATTAGCAGGCGTAATTTGGATTGGTTTACTTTACTACTTCAACTTCGTACAAGTTCCTGGTGTTGGTGCTGCTTTAGCAGAAAAAGATAGCGGAGGCCCTGGCCCTGCTGCAATCAACAAGTATATTGCTCCTAAAGCGTTACTTTGGTTCCGTATGTCTGCTGCTGTTACCTGGTTAACAGGTGTTGGCGCATTAGAAGGTTTAGGCGGCGCAATGGGTGCATTTACTTTCTCTGCTGGCATGGAAGTTATCGGTCTTGGCGCATGGTTAGGTACTATCATGTTGTTCAACGTTTGGGTTCTTATTTGGCCAAACCAAAAGAAAATCTTAGGCATGAAAGAAGCCACAGCAGACGAAATCGTGAAAGCGAAATTCGTTGCATTGATGGCTTCACGTACTAACACTGTACTGTCTATCCCAATGTTATTATGCATGATTGGTTTTGGACATGGATTAACTTTCTAAATAGAAAGATTCTTCCAAAAAACCCAGCCTCTTATGGAGTCTGGGTTTTTTTATGCCTGAAAATTGGCTAAAAATGACACGAAAGTTTGCTGAAATGCTCATCTAGGGCTAAAATTAGTCTTTAGTGGCGGTCCGTCTTTAAAAACGGGCTGCCTTTTTATTTCTAGTAGCTAGATTTTAGAATTTACTCGATTTGATTTAACTGGATAAGCAATGGCCGACACATTAATGCATAACTATGCACCACTCCCCGTTACCTTTAAAAAAGGTGAAGGTGCACAACTGTGGGATACAGAAGGTAAAACGTATTTAGATGCATTAGCGGGTATTGCAGTATGTAGCCTTGGTCATGCCCATCCTGCGGTAACAAAAGCCATTTGTGAACAAGCAGGTAATTTAGTTCACACATCAAATTTATATGGTATCGGCAACCAACAAGAGTTGGCAGATAAGCTCACTTCATTATCTAATATGGATAACGTGTTCTTCAGTAATTCAGGTGCAGAAGCGAACGAAGCAGCTATTAAACTTGCACGGCTTTTTGGTCACAGTAAAAATATCGATCAACCTGCAATTATTGTTATGGAAGGCAGTTTTCACGGTCGGACAATGGCGACCTTAACGGCAACGGGCAACAGAAAGGTACATGCAGGTTTTGAACCATTGGTTCAAGGATTTATCCGTGCACCTTATAACGACATTGAAGCAATTAAAAATATTGCCAGTAACAATCCCAATGTTGTCGCTGTTTTAGTTGAACCGATTATTGGTGAAGGTGGTATTAATATTCCGGCTGATGATTACCTTAATCAAATTCGTGATATTTGTGATGCCAATGATTGGTTAATGATGGTTGATGAAATTCAAACGGGTATTTGTCGGACGGGTAAATGGTTTGCGCATCAACATAATGGTATTACTCCTGATGTTATGACTTTAGCGAAAGCATTAGGTAATGGCGTGCCGATTGGTGCTTGCTTAGCAAAAGGTAGAGCCGCAACGTTATTCCAACCGGGACATCATGGTTCAACTTATGGTGGTAACCCACTCGTTACATCTGCAGCATTAGCCGTTATTGAAACCTGTGAAAAAGACAAACTTGCAGCAAGAGCAACTGCGCTAAGTGAAAGAATTATTTCTGGTTTTAAAGAAAAACTAAAAGACAATAATGCGGTTGTTGATATTCGTGCTAAAGGTTTAATGATCGGCATTCAACTCGATCGGCCTTGTGCAGAACTGGTTAAAGCAGGGCTCGACGCAGGCATTTTAATTAATGTGACTGCTGGTGATGTTGTGCGGTTATTACCACCACTGATTATCACTGATGAACAAGCCGATAAAATTGTAGAACTCGTTAGCGAACTTATTTCTAAGTTTGTTGCATAACATAAATTATTATTTAAGAAGAAAGATATGACTCAACATTTTTTGACACTAATGGATTTAGATAAAGCAACCTTAAATAAGCTTATCTCTCGTGCTATCGAACTCAAAGCGATTCAAAAATCGGGTGAAATTTATGAGCCACTTAAAAACAAAGTGCTCGGAATGATTTTTGATAAAGCCTCAACTCGCACCCGTGTTTCTTTTGAAACAGGTATGGCGCAATTTGGTGGTCATGCTATTTTTCTTTCTCCTCGTGATACCCAATTTGGTCGTGGCGAACCTGTTGAAGATAGCGCACGCGTGTTATCTCGCATGGTTGATTGCATTATGGTGAGAACGTTTGATCACGAAATGTTAGAAACCTTTGCAGAATATTCACAAGTGCCGGTTATTAATGCATTAACGGATATGTACCATCCATGTCAGTTACTTGCTGACATGCAAACTTACGTTGAACATCGAGGTGATATTACAGGCAGAACAGTTACTTATGTCGGTGATGGCAATAACATGTGTCACTCCTATATGAATGCAGCACGTCAGTATGGATTTACACTAAATGTTGCCGTACCTGAAGGTTATGATCCGGATGCTGCTTTATTGGAAGAAACAAAAGATTGCGTCAATATTTTCCGTAACACTAAAGATGCCGTAGCCGGTGCTGATATGATCACTACCGATGTATGGGCAAGTATGGGACAAGAAGAAGAACAAGCCATTCGTGAAAAAGCCTTTGCAGACTTCCAAGTTAATGACGAAGTCATGGCACTTACTAATAAAGACGCTATCTTTATGCATTGCTTACCGGCACATAGAGAAGAAGAAGTCAGCACATCAATTATTGATGGTTCACAAAGCGTTGTTTGGGATCAAGCAGAAAATCGTTTACACGCTCAAAAAGCATTGCTTGAACTATTAATGACAAAAAAATAACCTGAATTAATGCGAGTTTTAAAATTATGCTAAAGCATTTTCTCCTGTTTTTTATTTTTGTTACCTCATCAACAATACAAGCCGCTGAACTTGAAGATGGTTTCCAGGCTTTTACAACAGGTGACTATGAGCAAGCTTTACGTCTATGGCTTCCCCTGGCCGAAAAAGATAATGCAGATGCACAATATAATTTAGGCATCTTATACATGAAAGGTCTGGGCGTTGAAGAAAATTTAAAGACCGCCTTTATCTGGTACAAACGTGCGGCAGCGAATGGTCATACCGATGCCATGTTTAATCTGGGTACCATGTATAACAAAGGAAACGTTATATCTCGTAGCCCAAAAGATGCTAACAAGTGGTGGCTAAAAGCCGCTGAACTGGGTAACGCAGCTGCGCAATTTAATATTGCGGTTGAATATGCCTATGGCAATAATCTGGAAAAAAATATTACTGAAGCCATAAAATGGTGGAAAAAATCAGCTTCACAAGGTAACAAAGATGCACGCGCAGCTTTACACCGAACTTATGCTGAAGGCTTGTTTGACATAGCAGTAAACCCGCAAGAAGCTAAACTCTGGAAATAAAAAAAGTCCTGTTATATAAACAGGACTAAATAAGAAAGTTCAAAATTAAAAAGTAACATCCTTGTTACCATTGTCCTCCATGTAATCAGTACAGCTAACCGTTAGAATTTCAGAATGTAACCAACTGAAACTGAACTATTATCTTTAGTTATTGCTGTATCTTCTTCTTCGATGGTATTGTACATCGCGTACACAGTGCCTTTTTTACCTAACTTATGATCAAAGCCAACTGAAAGATGTGTGCTTTCTAAAGCAGTAACAGCACTGTCTTCAACAACAATATATTGTGCTTTCAATTTATTATTTTTGCCCATCTTCATGTTAAAGCTCAAACCCAACCAGTCTTCCTTGGCTGCGGCAGTATCAGGAGCTTCAACGCCTGATTGATATAAAACACCAAACTGCATGCCACTCATTTTATATGTCGCAACTAAACGTGTTAACGAATCTTCAGCTGCACCGCCTGTGCCGTCATAAGAATCTTGTGCTAATGCAACATACAAAGGACCGTCTTTGTAAGAAACAGCAACAGAAATAGTATCTGCCGGGCCATCTCCTGCTGTTACACCATCACCTTCACCAGGAATAATTTGTGCATTAAAACCAATATTGCCGAATTTACCTAAATAAGTGATTGAATTTTTATTACGGTTTTCACCATCTTCATCACCGGCATGTTTCAAATCGCCATCAGTATCACCAAACTGGTCAAATTTTCCCTGAGCCATTTTCAAAGGTGAGTCATGACGACCAAGACGCACTTCACCAAAACCACCTTTTAAACCAACATAAGTATTACGAGTTGCGAAATCAGTAATACCATCTTCTACCGCTACCTCAGTTTCAATTTTATAAGTACCAATTAATCCTTCATCCAACTTTATTTGTCCTTTGAAACCTAAACGAGAAGCGTTACTGCTCAAGCGCCAGTTATCATTCGCTGTGCCTAATTCTTCATAGCTTCCAAAGTTAAGATGTAATTTACCGTAAACTTCAAGTTTTTTATCGGCAACATCAACTGCGTTTGCAGAAACCATTGGTAAAGTAAGTCCGGCTGCAACAGCAACAGCAATTAATTTTTTATTCATGAGTAATCCCCAAATTTAATTATTAAAAATAAGACGTCTGAATTTCCGTCTTTTAACGGGGACTATATTGAATGTGAAATATGACAAACAGATAACATCATTATGACAATAAGATGAAAAGACGTATCTTCAGCTATGGGAAAGCCTGAATTGAAATTAACTTTGTAAATGAGTTTAGTTCTCATTTGGCAATAAAAGTTGTATTATTCCTTATATGAAACCCATTCTCGAAGTAAAAAATATTGAATGTCAGCATCGTGGACAAACGGTTGTTCAGGATATGTCATGTCATATAAATGAAGGCGATTTGCATTGCCTGTTAGGTCCAAGTGGCTGTGGTAAAACAACTGCTTTACGTGCCATTGCGGGGTTTCAGCCGTTACATCATGGTGAAATATTCCTGAATAATGAACGCGTTTCTTACCCTGGCTACACTAAAGCCCCCGAAAAACGTCATATTGGCATGGTCTTTCAGGACTACGCATTATTTCCACATATGAACGTGAAACAAAATATTAGCTTTGGTCTGCGCAACAAATCTAAAAAAGAAAAACAACACACTGTCGATCAAATGCTTGAAGTCGTCAATTTATCCGGTTATGGCGAACGCTATATTCATGAACTCTCAGGCGGACAACAACAACGGGTTGCTTTAGCGCGTGCGCTTGCGCCTGAGCCAAAACTGATATTACTGGACGAACCCTTTTCCAACCTTGATATTGAAATGCGTGAACGCCTGAGTCGGGATGTCCGTGATATCCTGAAATCACGCGGCACAACTGGCGTGCTCGTTACCCATGATCAACATGAAGCATTTTCATTTGGTGACATGATTGCAGTAATGAATAATGGCCAAATACTGCAACGTGACAGTGCTTACAATTTATATCATTCTCCCATAAATCGTTTTGTCGCAGACTTTATTGGTCAAGGCGTTTTCATTCGCGGAGAATTAACTACACATGACACGGTGAAAACTTCCCTTGGCACAATTAAAGGGGATCGTGCCTATGAATGGGCAGAAGGAACTCAGGTTGAGTTGCTATTACGCCCCGATGATATCATTGCTGATGATCAGGGCACTTTGGAAGGCACCGTAATACAAAAAGCCTTTAAAGGAGCAGAAATTCTTTATACGCTTCAACTGGACAATGATATTGAAGTTTTATCACTTTTTCCCAGTCATCATAATCATGAAATTGGTGAAAAAGTGAAGCTCAGACTTGAACTGGATCACATGATTGCTTTCCGCCAGGCATGAATACTTGAGCAATCTGCAAAAAAGTGTATAAATGTCATATAAAATCCGAATAACAAATTACAGGTATTCTCTGGTGAAAACACGTTTTATTTTTATATCTTGTTTCTTTATAACAATTCTCTCATTTTCGGCTCATGCTCAGACCCGATATGTTAGTGATAAGCTCGTAATCACGGTGCGCACAGGACAAGGTGCGCAATTCCAGATTATTAAAACACTTGAAAGTGGCGACCATGTAAAAGTGCTTGAAACAACAGACACGGGTTACACCCTTATTGAAACAACAGATGGCGCAGAAGGCTGGGTGCGTACCCAGTATCTTGCAGACGAACCTGTTGCCAGTGAAAAGTTAATACGAGCAGAAGCTAGACTGGCAAAAACAAGAACCGCCCTGCAAGAAATTAAAGCAAAATTTGCAACATTAAGCGAAGAACACAAAACTTTATCGCAACAGCAAACCACGCTGAGCACAGATAAAAAACAACTCGATACTGAACTGGCTCGCTTAAATGAAATAGCTAAAAAACCGATCATTCTTGATAGACAAAACCGCCAGCTACAACAACAAAATGTCTCTTTTGAAAAAGATTTACAACGCCTCAACCAGGAAAATAATTCTTTAAAGGATCGCTCTCAACGTGAATGGTTTATTGTGGGAGCATTAGTCTTATTTGGCGGAATTGTTCTTGGCCTGCTTATTCCAAAATTACGTGGTCGTAAACGTAGTAGCTGGTAAAAATCATATAAGGTACCGGAGTCACTCTGACTCCGGTATCTATTAACAGTTTGTTCTAAATCCTTCCTTAGTACTTGCTTGCCTATGCTTTTGCATGAGATCATACTGTTGTCATGAGCAAAGAAAAAGACAGAAAAAATATTGAGTTTGTACACTCATTTCGCAATTCCTCGGGCTACATCAATGCCTTTCGGGGACGTACCTTTGTGGTCGCTTTTGGTGGTGAGATGCTCACGGATGAACAATTTGTCCCCCTGGTTCACGATATAGCATTATTAAATAGCTTAGGCATTAAACTTGTTTTAGTGCATGGCGCTCGCCCGCAAATTGAATCACGTTTAAAAGAACGTAAATTTTCAAGTGAATACGTTAATGATTTACGTCTCACTGATGACAACGCACTTGTCTGTGTCAAAGAAGCGAGCAGTAGTGTTCGAGCCGATATTGAAGCATTATTATCTATTGGCTTAACTAATAGCCCGGTAAACTGCTCACGCATTAGTGTGATTTCCGGAAATTTTGTCACCGCGCAACCTTATGGAGTGCGTGATGGTGTTGATTATATGCATACTGGTGAAGTCAGAAAAATTGATCACCAGGCAATTAACCAGGCACTGGAAAATAATTCTATCGTCTTACTCTCACCCATTGGTTATTCCTCAACAGGTGAAATTTTTAACCTCAGCGTTGAAGATGTTGCGACCGCTGCCGCCATAGAATTAAAGGCCAACAAACTTATTTATCTGGTTGACGGCAAAGGTGTGACGGATAAAAGAAAATCTTTAATTCGTGAATTAACACTGGATGATGCTAAAAAATTATTAACCGAAAATAAAAAATTAACCTCTCCTATCCAACGTTGCTTAAGTAGCGCAATAAAAGCTTGTCAAAACGATATAGAACGTACCCATATTCTTGATCGGCATACTGAAGGCGCCTTATTACTTGAACTTTTTACCCGTGATGGTTGCGGTACATTAATCACCTCTGAAAATTTTGAGGATGTACGTCCTGCAACAATAGAAGACCTTGCCGGTTTAATTGAATTAATCACTCCATTAGAAGATGAAGGTATCCTGGTAAAACGTTCACGGGAAAAGCTTGAAATGGAAATTGACCATTTTACTGTTGTAGAACGTGACGGCATGATTGTCGCCTGCGCGGCACTTTATCCTTATTTAAAAGATAAGGTTGCTGAACTTGCCTGCCTTGCTGTACATCCAGATTATCAGGGCAATAATCGTGGCGATCAATTGCTAAAATATATTGAACGGCAAACGAAGCAACTTGGCATTAAACAACTTTTTGTTTTAACCACACGCACGGCACACTGGTTTCGGGAACGTGGCTATGTTTCAAGTGATATTAAAAAATTACCGGTAAAACGTAAATCACTTTACAACTACCAACGCAAATCTAAGATGTTTGCGAAAATAATATAGTCCTGCCTGACACTGTTTATGGTCGTAAAGTCAAAATCAAATAACAATACCCGCCCCTTTCTGAAGTGGGCGGGAAATAAATACCGTATTATTGACCGCGTTCGAGAAGCACTTCCAGAAGGAAAACGTCTAATTGAACCCTTTGCCGGATCAGCGGCGGTATTTCTAAATACAGATTATGATCATTATATTATTAATGACAATAATCCCGATCTCATTCATTTGTATACTATTTTAAAAAAAGAGGGTGCCGCATTTATAAAAAAATGCCGCTACTACTTTACTCCGCATTTTAATAATGAAGAGCAATATTATAAATTACGTAAAAAATTTAATGAAACCCGTGACAAATATAAACGCGCTGTTTTATTTGTTTATTTAAACAGGCACGGTTACAACGGCTTATGTCGTTATAATCTTAAAGGCGGCTATAACGTACCTTTCGGGCGATATAAATCACCCTACTTTCCTGAAAAAGAAATGTTAATCTTTCATAAGAAAGCTAAAAATGCTGACTTTGTTTTATCCGGATTTGAGCAGATTATTCAATCCGCAAAAAAAGGCGATGTTATTTATTGTGATCCACCTTACGTACCTCTTTCACCCTCTGCAAATTTCACAAGTTATAGCCGTGGCGGTTTTAATATGGAAAAACAACAACAACTTGCAGATCTGGCAAATGAAATATCAACCAAAGGTATACCGATATTAATATCGAATCACAATACCAGCTTTACCCGCAAAGCCTATGATAACGCGAATAAAATAACAAAATTTCATGTACAACGATTTATTAGTTGTAATGGAAAAAAACGTGGAACGGCGGGAGAGTTATTGGCTTTATTTGAATGATGTCTGCTAACGGCCATTAGCGGTCGTTCATCAAATAAGATAATTACCCCTGGCAAGCATCAAAAGCAGACGTTCAACGATTAAGCTCAGTTGAGAGCAAAAGTGGGGCGACGATAGGAGCATCGCTTTTGCGAATCAACTGGAGTGTCTTGTTAGCCGGAATATGGTTCAAATGCAATTGTACACTCCTGTAGCTTTTTTACTAAACACCTATTTTTTATATCCAGTAAATACCAAGAATAGATTGGAGTGTTATCACCTTCACCAACTCTGACTATTGCGGTTCCTTTAACTGGATCAAAACTATGAATTTCTAATAGCCACTTGCGCTCACTATTTTTGGTGCGTAAATGAGTAGAATTTATTGTTTTAAAGCGTATCCAATTATTATCATCTAACTTTTCCCAAATGAGTTCATGAAATTCAAAACCAACATCATCATCTCCGTCACCAACGATATAGATAAATAATCGATCTTTTTCAGATTCATCTGAATCTAGTTTCCAGAGATCACCTTGTATTTGTTCTGCATTCATATCGGCTAACGTTGCATTAAGCGGAAAGTGAAAGTGGGCGGCACATTTGCTGAGCGCAGCGGCTGCAAATGTGGTGCACACTTTTGCTTTTCCGTCTTGAATGCTTTGTTAGGCATTAAAAATTTACCTCATTGAGTTTATCTTTAACTTTTTCCCAACTAGGTTTAACTTCTTCTTCCCAGGTTATACTTTTTGACTTGCCAATATGTTTTACGTTTTTCATTGCATCTAGATGATGTCCACTGGCACGAAATGCCTTCATTTTTTCAAGGCTTTCCCAACCAGTAAGTGTGCGAAATCCGTTAAACTCCAAAAATAATAAGCCGTCGACTTTGCTGAGCTGAGATTTAATATTTCGTATTCGCGGGATAAAACGGATAAACCCAAGAATGCTTTTTATTTTTATTTGAGTAGCTGTAATTACCATGTGATTTTTTATCTTATTTTGCCTAACGACTTAAGTAAGGGGCTTTTAAAAAGCATAGCGAAGCGCCGCTTTTTAAAAGTCCCAGCGAGTGGTAACGAGCGAGCTTGACTTGCTTGTTATGTGTTGTCTTCAACTAGCTCTCCATTTTTGAGGTATAGGTACTCAGCTAATGGCCATGCAGTTAAGTATGTGAAAAATATTACTACGAACAATAAAACCGGCGAATATAAAAAAGCTGCTATAGCTAGCAAAGTGTACAAGATAAAAAAGGCTCCAAATAGCACATGTGATCTTTTAGGTGCGATTATTTTTACCTGTGTTTTACAAGAAGGACATGATGTTAGTTCTTCGTTATATTTATACCACGGGATATCTGATTCCGAACTACTTAGTTCATTTAATGACTTGATTTCTATTGAGCATTTAGGACATTTCATGGTTTATTTTTTACACATAACTGTTTTAAGTAAGTGGCAACCAAAAACGTGCGGAGCACGGCTTTTGGTTGTCCAAATGAGCGAGAGCGAATGTTCTTTACTGTCTTGTTAGGCATTTACTTCCCCAAACTATGATAACGATCAATTTCTGATACGATAAAAACAGGACCGACTAGGAGAAAGAAACTTAAAAAATATAATATTGTTTGGGTGTTGTCATTGTTTGTTGTTCCCATTATATAAATAAGGAATGGCAGTATTGCCATACAAAAGAAAATCACCCAATATTTAACAATAGGTTTCTTTTCAATATACGTTCCTAAATTTTCTCTTTTTTCTCCATAGCCAGTGTAATAACTAAAATCTTGGAAAAATGAAACAAGAGCAACGGGGATACTTAAAAGAACAACTAACATTTGTTTATTTTCCATGTCTGAAAAAATAATATACATACCCGTTGACATTATTATAGCGAGAAAGCACCAGTAGTTAATAAATTTTCGTTGTGGTGCAGTCATTTTTTATGCCTAACGACTTAAGTAAGGGGCGCCGCTTTGCGGCGTCCCAGCGAGTGAAAACGAGCGTTCTTGACTTGCTTGTTAGGAATTTTATATCTATGCATTTTTCTCTAATTTTATTTTGTTGTTAGCAAATAATAAGGCAAATGTGAAAAATATAAATATTATTACGCCGTATAATAAATATTCTAAAAAAATATTGTCATCTAATGATTGAGCAAAATCAAAAGAAAAAGTTGTGAAATATATAAATAACAATGTATATGCTACTAGGCTTATTTTAATTGTAAGGAAAGGTAATTTGTTAATTTTGATGATGTTTTTACATCCTTGACACTCTAAATTAGATTTTAAATTGAAACTAAAAATTGGGTTGTAGACTCTTTCCGATAACACTTCCTCTGAACAATATGGGCAATGAAAATTTCCTTTTGGTTTTTGTGCTTCTTCAAAAGGATCAGGGTCGATTCCCTTTAGTCTCCTATATATTAAAATGGACATAACAATTAATACAATTATTATAAATGCTGTAATGGTAATTTGTATGAGTCCGATTTCCATTGTATTCCTAACGACTTAAGTAAGGGGCTTTTAAAAAGCGAAGCATAGCGCCGCTTTTTAAAAGTCCCAGTGAGCGATTAGCGAACGATCTTGACTTGCTTGTTATGTGTAGCCCTGTTGATATTCAAAAATATTTATCTCTTTCTTTAAACAACACATACTTTTTGTATAAGTAACATAAAAAATCCCTCAGAAATGACCACAACAATATATTTTGTAGCCATATGCCTAGTATACCTACCCATGATGGTGCTGAGTGAATGCCACCTGTAAGCATTATCGGTATAAACATACCCGGTGTATAAAACATATATACATATTCACCAAAGGCATTATCATTTATATTAATAATTAATATGATAATCCCCGTAAATAATACGATAACTATTTGATGGATAATCTTGTCAATGAAAGTTAGTTCTTTACACATAACGATTAAGCTCAGTTGACCCAAAAGCAAGCAAAGCGCCGCTTTTGGAGGTCAACTGGAGTGCCTTGTTAGGTTGATTTTTAATATAGCTCACCTGCTAATTTTTTTATTTCTATTTTCCCTTTATCATTTAAAGGGACAGGGTTTGTATTGTTGTTTGTTGAGTTATATTCTTTGTTAGTTACAATTCGGTTGTATTTTAATCTTATTTCCTCAAGTTCTTTATTGTAATGTATTTTCACGCTTGAGAACTCATCGAAATCGCTTAACTCTAACTTACCTTCTATTGTTTTATTTAGTATTTCTTTTATTTCTTCTTTAGTTGGTTTGTATGTTCGATTGCTGATTAATTGGAAAATCAAAATAGCTACAATGAACACAATAATTATTAAGAATATCCATTTCATATTTAAAACCTAACATCTGATTAGGTGGAATTTATTCCACATATCATTCTTATTGTTTTTTAACATTTTTCTACTATATCAGATACTTACATCATAATTCATCTATTATTGAAATCACGAAAAGCGGAATTAATTCCACATATCACCCCTGAGATAATAATAAGATTCATTTAACTACAATTATTTCAATAGCTTAATAGGACAAAGATAGTTTAAGTGGAATGAAAGCGAGACTCATCAGGATAAAATCATACGTTTAGAAGGATTTATTGAGCGTCTGCTTTGGAGATTATTTGTTGTAATATTTTAGATATTTGAACGGCAGCAATGGGTCGGTAGCAGACATTTAATTAATTCCCTGCTCTTACCAATCCACCCATACCAGCATCTTCGAAGGTTTGATTTAAATAATTTCGGATACCCGCCGCGTCTTCGATAACCAGAATTTCACTCAAAATTTGTCGTGCTCGTTCCCGTGTAATGTTTCGTAT
>JAUWUS010000066.1 GCA_030617815.1 Gammaproteobacteria bacterium | reverse complement strand
GTATTAGTCGATAGCTATGATGATGAAGGTTTAGTGCTGGCACGCTCCAAAGCAGATGCACCGGAGATTGATGGTGAAGTTATTTTAGATGGCTTTGAGGATATTCAATTAGGTGATTTTGTTGAAGTAAAAATTGTTGCTGCAACCGAACATGATTTAATTGCTAAACCAATCGAATAATAATTTTTTCAAAAGAAAGCAACAGATTATTTAATCTTGTTTTTGTTATTAACCATGCCAACACAACACCTGACGTATTCGCCAACATATCACCGTATTCAAAAAATCGTATCCCACCCAAGCCCTGTAATATTTCCAGTATCACACCCATAGAAACAAAAAAGAAAACATAGAATAATCGAACTCGAGATGTTTTATACAACTGTGCGAACCAGAACATTAAAATAAAATAGGCTAAAAAATGTTCCACCTTATCAATATATTCAAATTCAATATTTATCTCGGGTGGTGCAGGAGTCAAAGACAGGTACAAGACAGCAAGCACCATTAAGCAGCCAATACTTATCCATAAATTAAAATAACGTAACATTTAAGTTTTAAGAAAACGTGGTGTCATGAAAATAAATACAACAAAATAACACCCTGAGCAACGCGGTAAATAACAAAAGGCATCATACCAATTCGTTCCAGCATTTTAAGAAAATAATGGATACAGACATAGGCTGAAATTGCTGATAAGGCATAACCTAATCCCATCGAGAACCAATCAATACCATTACCTTCCTGAATCAATTTTAAGGTTTTATAACTACCCGCCAATAAAATTACCGGTATTGAAAGTAAAAATGAAAAACGCGCCGCGCCTTGTCGAGTTAAACCTGCGAACAACCCTGCTGTCATGGTAATGCCTGAACGTGATGTGCCAGGGATAAGTGCTAAAGCTTGCGCAAGACCTATAACAATACCATTTTTCCAGCTCAATTGATGCTCGCTAGTTTGAATCGTTTTATTTTTACCGACATAATCTGCAACACCTAACAACAAACCAAAACCTATGGTTGCCCAGGCAATAATAATGGGTGAACGCAATTCACTGTCAATAAAGTCATGCAAGAGCAAACCGATTATCGCAACCGGTATGGTACCGATAAGAACCAACCAGGCCAGTCGACTCTCACCAATGGTTTGTTTTTTAATACATGACTGCGCCCAGTCAACGGTTAATGTCTTGACGTCTTTTCTGAAATACCACATTACTGCAGTTAAAGTGCCAAGATGCACAATCACATCAAACGCTAAACCTTGATCAGGCCAATCGCTCAATACAGGAACAAGAATTAAATGCGCTGAACTTGATATAGGTAAAAATTCTGTTAAACCCTGTACTAAAGCCAGTACGACTATTTGCCAAAAAAGCATTCTTTAATTTCCTTTTTAATTATTAAATATCCCGTTCGTCCTGAGCTTGTCGAAGGATGATGGTTCGACAGGCTCACCATGAACGGGAGACTTCCGACTAAAGACTATCCCGCATATCTCTAAATTCAAAAGCAGGCAATACAACATCACAGTTTTTACTAAATCCAATCACCTTAAATAACTCACCCATTTCATGTGGCAAAGTTAATTTTTTGATTTGTGAAGCTGTTTCCATTTGTTGTTTCGTATCTGATTCGTTTTCTATATCTGCAAGCTCGAGTAAACCCGCTCCCATTAAAAAACTCACCTGATTGGTATAACCGATAACTTGTAGGTTCGCTTCAAGTGCTGCATCCGCCATCGAGGTAAAATCTACATGCGCTGTTATATCCTGTAAACCTGGATAAACAAAAGCATCAGGGTGAGTACGATGTCGATAGTGACACATTAAAGTGCCTTGCTTACGCTGCGCATGATAATACTCATGTCGGGGGAAACCATAATCAATCAAAACAATAACGCCTTGCTGCAGTCGTTCTGCAATACTCTTAAGCCAGTCTTCTGCAGCAAAATTAATTTCAGAAACATATCCTGTAGCAAGTTCTATTTTTAACTCTGCTTCAATATCTGTTACCCGAGCCATTAATCGATCATCAGTATTTGGATTAAATTGAAAAACAAATTTATCATCTAACCATATAACATTTACTTCATTGATGCCTTTTTCTACTTTCTGAAATAATTGCACCGGCATAGCATCTAACAATTCATTAGCTAACACCACACCTGAAAATTGTTCCGGCAACGTATCTAGCCATTTCACTTTATCAATAAATTCAGGAATCGATTTTTCAATGATACTTTTTTGTCGTTGACGTAAATCAGCGCTAAGTTCCAGAATCCAGTATTCTTTTGGTAATTTATTTTGTTGTTTTAAATAAACTAAAATATCTGCCGCCATGCGGCCCCGACCGGCACCGACTTCCAGAATGATTTGCTGCGAATCGATTATGGGTAATATTGCATTGGCTAATGCTTGTGAAAATAACGGTGAAATCTCAGGTGCAGTAATAAAATCGCCTTCTTCTCCCAACTTAATACTGCCTGCTGCGTAATAACCTAAACCCGGCGCATAAAGAACCAGTTCCATATAACGCTGAAATGAAATAACCCCACCCTTTTTATCAATTTCACTTTTAATTAAAGCAATTAATTTTTCACTATGCTGCTGTGATAAATCACCTGGAGCAGGTAGATTTTTTGAATCACGTGCGGACTGATAAAGTTGTTCAGTATATGAGTTGGCAGACATGAAAACAGACCGGGCTAATTGCTTGTGTTACAGTTAAGGAATGCAACAAAGGATAACACAGTATGTCTGACAATCTGTCTAATAATATTTCAGCGAATATTAAGGTTGTTTTGATTACCGGTGCAGCACACCGTATTGGCGCGACTACAGCAAAACTTTTGCACCAGAACGGCATGAATATTGTGTTGCACTACCGTGGCTCACGTGAACAAGCTCAGGCAGTGCAAAAAGAACTCAACGACATACGTGAAAACTCTGTCATTCTTATTCAGGCAGACCTGCATATTACCAATGGCTTGCAGGCATTAATTGATGAGTCTGTTAAAGCCTGGGGACGACTGGATGTTTTAATCAATAATGCATCGAGCTTTTATCCAACAAAAATAGGCAAGGCAACCGAAGAGCAATGGGACGATCTTATTGGCTCAAATCTCAAAGCACCGTTCTTTTTATCTCAGGCAGCGGCAAGTTCTTTAAAAAAAACCAACGGCTGTATTATTAATATTGTTGATATTCATGCCGATCGCCCTTTAAAAACATTTCCCATATATAGTATGGCTAAAGCAGGTCTGGCGATGATGACCAAATCACTCGCCTGTGAACTTGGTCCTGAAATCAGAGTCAATGCTGTTGCCCCCGGAGCGATACTCTGGCCGGAAAATCTGGATGAAGTGGCTAAACAACGCATTGTTTCCCGTACATTTTTAAAACGTCAGGGTGAGCCCAACGATATTTCCAAAACCATTTTATATTTAATTAACGATGCTGGTTATGTTACCGGCCAGATTATTGCTGTTGATGGTGGCCGTAGTCTGAATTCATAAAATCGTTATAACGAATTTAAGTTCAAAATTTAAAATCAATCGGCCAAAGTTTTTGTGACTCTTTATCAAAACTCATCCAGTGATCACACATGGTATTTCCCGAGACAGGATGAATTAATTGTGGCGCTATTTCTTCAAGCGGAAGTAACACAAATGCATTTTTTGTAATTTCATCACGCGGAAGTTCCAGTCCTGCTTCGTTAAGAATTAAATCACCATACAGTAGTAAATCAAGATCAACGACTCGGGAAGAAAAACGAGGCCCACTGCGATCGCGTCCGTTATCATCTTCTATTTTTCGCAAGGTTACAGCAACGGTATGTACATCTTCTTCAGTATTTAACCCAACAACTAAATTTAAAAAATTGTCACCGTCAAAGCCCACTGCTTCACTTTCATAAACAGAAGACAAAATCAATTTTCCATAATGATCTTGCAAAGCATGTATAGCAATACGGACATTATTTTCCGCATCAATATTACTGCCAATGCTAATATAAATTCTAACCATACTAATTACGGTTTTTCACCACGCTCAATAAGAATGCCGACACCACTGGCACCACGTACCGCTTCACCTTTATTGAGTTTTAACCGCACCCAGGGCACATTAAATTCATTAAGAACAATTTGTGCACATTCTTCGGCTAAACGCTCAACCAATAAAAACTCGCTCTCTTCGACAAAACTAATTAAACGTTTTGATACCGCTTTATAATCCAGCGTGTTTTCAATATCATCCGTTGTTGCTGCTTTACAAATGTCGGTCGCCATTTCCAAATCCAGACTTATGGTCTGCTTGGTTTCACGTTCCCAGTCATAAATGCCAATAATAGTTTCGATCTTTAAATCGTTCAGAAAAATAATATCCATGGCCGCAAAGATACAGCATCGCAGATTAAATTTTTAGTTTTTTCTTGTCTAGCGCCCTACAAATCTTGTACCTTTACGGCATGAATATACAAATGGAAATACTCGACTACATTCTTATTTTTGCTTCTTATTTAATCGGCTCTCTTTCTTCAGCCATTATTGTTTGCAAAATAATGGGGCTACCCGACCCCCGCGGTAAAGGTTCTGGTAATCCGGGCGCGACCAATGTTTTACGCTTCGGTGGAAAAAAAGCGGCCGCCATCACTCTGGCCGGAGACATGCTAAAAGGCTTAATCCCCGTACTAATTGCTAAATACATGGATATTAGTGTTTTAGGGATTGCTCTTGTCGGTCTGGCCGCTTTTCTCGGCCATCTTTACCCGGTCTTTTTTCACTTCAAAGGCGGCAAAGGTGTCGCCACCATGTTAGGTGTGATGTTTGGATTTTCCTGGTGGATTGGACTGGCAACAGCGGGAACATGGTTGTTCATGGCCAAGATTGTCAAAATATCTTCTCTTTCCGCTTTAGTCGCCACAGCACTCGCACCCGTTTATGTTTGGATATGGTTTAACAACATAGAGTCCATTACTGTCACCGTGGTGATGACTGTAATTTTATTCTGGCGCCACCGTTCCAATATTCAAAATATGATAAAAGGCACGGAAGGCGCTATCGGAACCAATAAACCTTAAACGGCTTGCAATGATTCCAAATCCCAGCGCGGCTTAGCATAAAACGCCAGGTTTTCATGTTGCCCCACCATTAAACGCTGGCAACCTGCAAAAGCGATCATAGCGCCATTATCTGTACAGAATTCCAGACGAGGGTAATACAGCTTCGCGTTTTCTTTTTTCACCATTTTTTCTAAACGTTGACGCAACCTTGTGTTAGCACTTACTCCGCCAGCAATAACTAACCGGCTTGAGTTAGTCTGTTGTAATGCTCGTCGACATTTAATCATTAACGTTTCGGCAACAGCCATTTCAAAAGCACAGGCAATATCGGCTTTAGTTTGCTCAGTTTTGTCGCTTTTATTCAGAGTATTCAAGGTAAAAGTTTTTAAGCCGCTAAAACTAAAATCGAGACCAGGACGATCACACATCGGTCGTGGGAACTTATATCTCCCCGCTTCACCTTTTTCCGCCAATTTCGCCACCGCAGGCCCACCGGGGTAAGCAAGCCCAAGCATTTTTGCTGTTTTATCAAAGGCTTCACCCGCGGCATCATCTAATGAGTCACCCAGCAACTGATATTTTCCAATACCGTCTACTTTCACCAACATGGTGTGCCCACCTGAAACCAGCAAAGCAACAAAAGGAAATTCAGGTGGATTCTCTTCTAACATCGGTGCCAATAGGTGGCCTTCCATATGATGCACCGCAACCGCGGGAATATCCCAGCCGTACGCCAGGCTTCGTGCAATTCCCGCACCCACGAGCAATGCCCCAGCTAAACCCGGCCCGGCAGTGTAGGCAACCCCGTCTAAATCTTCTGCGCGAATACCCGCCTCGGCAAAGACTTGCTTCACCAACGGCAGGGTTTTACGGATATGATCGCGTGATGCCAGCTCAGGCACTACCCCGCCATATTCTGCATGAACAGCGATCTGACTATATAGAGCATCCGCTAATAAGCCCTTTTCACTGTCAAAAAGCGCAATTCCTGTCTCGTCACACGAGGTTTCTATTCCTAAAATCAACATATCCGGTATTTTATCTCTCTTTCGCTTCCAGATCTTTGCTTTTTCACCTGTCAGGGATTAAACTTGCGCGCTTTCTCAATTGCAATAACATATTTTAGAGGTAAGGATTACATGCCTGCTGTACGCGTAAAAGAAAACGAACCATTTGATGTCGCTCTACGTCGCTTCAAGCGTTCTTGTGAAAAAGCTGGTGTTTTATCTGAAGTTCGCCGTCGCGAATTCTACGAAAAACCAACTGCCGTTCGCAAACGTGAAAAAGCTGCTGCTGTTAAGCGCAACCTTAAGAAAACATCTCGCGATCGTAATCGCCTGAAGCGTTTATACTAAGATAAAGAATTCTAGACCGCCTCTCTAGGCTACCATCAGCCTTGAGGTGGTTTTATTTCGCCTTCATGACCGATTCCGCTCTCAAAACTCGAATTACTGACGATGTCAAAACTGCTATGCGCAGTAAAGACAAACAACGTCTTGGTACTTTGCGCCTGTTAACTGCTGCTATTAAGCAAATTGAAGTTGACCAGCGTATTGAGCTTGATGACGATCAAATTATCACTATCATCGAAAAAATGCTGAAACAGCGTAAAGACAGTATCGAGCAGTTTGAAAAAGCCGGTCGCAACGAACTAGCTGAAATCGAAATCAAAGAAGTCACTATTCTCAAAGAATTCATGCCTGCGCAACTTTCAGATGCTGACGTCGACGCTTTAATTGATGACGCCATTGCCACCACTGGCGCAACTGAAATGAAAGACATGGGCAAAGTAATGGGCATCCTCAAACCTAAACTTGCTGGCAAAGCAGACATGGGTGCCGTTAGCGGGAAAATCAAAGCTAAACTTTCTTAAACATCACTATATTCTCTCTCAAGAATTTTCATATAAAATATATTTCATTTTCAATAATGGAATGAGTCTAATTTTTAAATAATAATTACATTGTTCAACTATTAACTTTTCTTTCCTGAACTTGATCAAGATCAAGAACACCTATCGTATTTCAACGATAAAGTACCCCTCGTAATTTAAGCCCCCTGAATCTAATTATTGGATATGGAAATTCATCGCTTTCATTAAATATATGATTTTATCAAATTATGTAAATACATTTGGTCAGTCGATGTTGGATAAACACCAACAACGCGTGCATAAAATAGCTATTGATGCTGACTTTACCTGCCCAAACCGGGATGGAACCATTGGTCGTGGTGGTTGTACTTTTTGTAATAATGTTTCCTTCAGCCCAAATGGACGAAAACCTGCTCCACTCAATCAACAAATTGATGCAGGTCGAAAAGTATTAATTAAACGAACCGGAGCAAAAAAATACCTTGCTTACTTTCAGGCATACACCAACACCTATGCCGACCCTCAGACTTTAAAAATCATTTACGACAGTGCCTTGGCTGAATCTGATGTTATCGGACTGTGTATCGGAACACGACCAGACTGTGTACCGCCGCAAGTTTTGGATCTGCTTAGCGAATACCAGGATCAAGGTTATGAAGTTTGGTTGGAGTTAGGACTGCAATCAAGTTATGACGAAACATTAAAGCGAGTGAATCGCGGGCACGATTACGCGACATACTGCAAAGCAATAAAAGCAGCACACAGCAGAAATTTATCCGTTTGTACCCATTTAATTATTGGCTTACCCGGTGAAAATAATTCACATGCAAAGATCAGTTTATTACGTGTCCTGGAACAAGGTGTTGAAGGCCTCAAACTTCATCCTTTACATGTTGTTAAAGGCACTCAACTGGCAAATGAATGGCGACGCGGAGAATACCAGCCACTTAGCTTAAAAGAATATATTAATACCGTTGCAGATTTAGTTGCCTTAACCCCCAAAGAAATTATCTTCCATCGACTTACCGGTACTGCACAAAAAGATATTCTTCTGGCTCCCGAGTGGTGCTCACAAAAATGGAATGTTTTAAATGGCATAACAGCAGAGCTCAAACAACGCGGCCATAGTCAGGGAATAAAATATGGAGAACACAACTCATGGTTGCGGTAAAAAATAAAATTGAACTGGTCTGTCCGGCAGGTAGCTTACCTGCTTTACGTGCCGCGGTTGATAATGGAGCAGATGCGATTTACATTGGCTTTCGTGATGCAACCAATGCACGAAATTTTCCCGGATTAAATTTTAGCTTTGAAGAGGCACAAACAGGCATAGACTATGCACATAAAAAAAATGCAAAAGTTTTATTAGCATTAAATACTTTTCCTCAGCCTGCTGATTGGTCGCTTTGGACGACTGCAATTGATAATGCGGCTAAGCTCGGAGTTGATGCCGTTATTCTCGCTGATCCCGGTTTAATGCGTTATGCCACTCGACACTATCCTGAGTTACGCTTACACCTGTCTGTACAAGCCTCCGCAACCAACAAACATGCCATTGGATTTTTTTATGAACACTTTAACATCCAACGTATTGTTTTACCGCGAGTGCTGTCTCTGGCACAGGTACGTAATGTCATTAACACCAGTCCAGTTGAAGTTGAAGTCTTTGGCTTTGGCAGTTTATGTGTCATGGTTGAAGGACGTTGTGTCTTGTCATCCTATGTTACCGGTGAGTCGCCCAATTCTTGCGGCGTATGTTCACCCGCAAAAGCGGTTAAATGGGTAGAGACAGCTGAAGGCAGACAATCAAGATTAAACGGTGTACTCATTGATCAATATACAGCTGATGAAAATGCAGGCTACCCCACTTTATGTAAAGGTCGTTTTCAGGTTGGCGAAAATACTTTTTATGCGATTGAAGAACCTACCAGTTTAAATACATTACCTATCCTGGCTGAAATAATGGAAATGGGTGTTGCCGCCATTAAAGTTGAAGGACGCCAACGAAGTCCTGCTTATGTTGCACAAGTAACCAGAATATTGCGAGCCGCAATTGATTCATGTCAGGCAGATCCAAAAAATTACACACCTAATCAGGAATGGATAGAGGGGCTGGATCATCTATCTGAAGGTAATTCTCATACCTTGGGTGCTTATCATCGTCCCTGGCAGTAAAGCCAAACAACTATCACACCAATAAGTTTACTTACGGAAACAATATGAAAATCTCTCTCGGCCCTATTCAATATTTCTGGTCAAAAGAAAAAGTTTTTTCTTTTTATGAACAAGTAGCAAAACTTCCTGTTGATATTATTTATCTTGGTGAAGTCGTCTGTTCCAAAAGACGGCAGTTAAATTTTAATGACTGGATAGAGATCGCAGAAAAATTAACCGCAGCAGGGAAAGAGGTTATTCTTTCCACTATGACATTATTAGTTGCTGATTCTGAGCTGGCTCAACTAAAAAAAATCTGCACAAATGAAAACTATGCAGTTGAAGCAAATGACACCTCAGCACTACACCTGCTCTCAGGTCAAACCGGTTATATCGCAGGACCACACATTAATATGTATAACGCAGAAACGTTAGCCGTATTACATGATGCCGGCGCCAGACGTTGGGTTTTACCGATGGAGCTTTCAGAACAAACCCTCAGCGATTTACAAAAAGACAAACCGGAAAAAATGGAAACCGAAGTTTTTGTTTACGGTCATATTCCCCTTTCATTTTCTGCTCGTTGCTTTACCGCACGCGCTTTTAACCTACCCAAAGATCAATGTGATTTTCGTTGTGAAAAATTTGATCAGGGTATGCCTTTATATACACAAGACCAGCAAAACTTATTTTTAATCAACGGCATTCAATTACAATCAGGTGTGCCGTGTAATTTATTATCTGCAGTAGGTAGGTTACGTCAACTTAATGTAGATGTATTACGAATTTCTCCGCAAGATGAAAATATGGATTCAATTGTTCATGCTTTTCGTTCAAGTATCGACAATGATAGCAACACTTCTGATATCGAATTATTCAGCCCAAAAGATGGATGGTGTAATGGCTACTGGCATGGCCAGCCCGGTCTTGACTGGAAAACGGTTTAATTATAATTAGTGCTTAACCAGTAAACGTTTACCCAAACTGTGAAAATGTTTGCCAATATCCAATCGTTCAATTAATGGTGTTATTCGGGAAGCTAAGGTCTGTCCTAAAATTGATTTCAAATAAACATGAGTATTAAAGTCCATCGCATCAATCAGATTTTTTATATACAAACCATCTTCAGTATTACCTTCAATACTCAAATGTCGTGAAAAAAATAAACTATCCGGATCTTCATTACCCGTTGCAAGCAATAAAAATGTTTTTAAATCACCCTGAATGTGAACATCAGCCACTGTATTTGATCTTGCATCATCAATTAATTGATGATCTCGAATAATAAACTTCCAGCAGTTCCCTGTATCCTTAATCGTTAATTGCAAACGTTTACCTTCCATGAAATCCAGTCGTGAAGTAATTGCCTGACCTTTCATTATGTGGACACCCAAACGACTTATTAAATGGGTGTGAACCTTATCAGGTATAAAACGAAGAAAATGGCTTAATGATTTCAGTGCAAATGACATTTTATTAATCTCGATGACATAACCTTGTAAATATAGATCAACTAATATGCTAGCGATATGATCTAGATCAATATCTCCTTAAAGGTATCAGAGACCGGGGGAGCCCACTAAAAGACTACGTTCTTTTTTGACTATTTCGATTAATAGCTGTTTGTTTTGTTCAGGCACACCTTCAAGAGCCTGAACACGATCAATATAGTTTTTTGTTTTCTCTGCCACCTCATCAATGAGTGTCTCAGCTTGTTTTTTTGTATATTGATATGCAGCACCTAATTTAATAATATTTTCTCTTAAGCCTCCTACCCCATCATCAAAAACAAGCGGAATAGCAAAACGTGTATTGTGTCGTGACCAGGCGCGCATGGGTGCAGGATCATATACCGGTGCTAACTTCACCTGTTCAGCACCGCCAAGAAATGACAGGTTCTCCAGATGCAGATCACCATTGCCGGTAAATAAAGCCACGATTAAGCGTTTGTATAATTCATGTTGTATAACACGCACATCCATATTGGCGACTTTACCCAGGCGTGCAATACGAAAAGCCATTTCTTCCAGATCAGTATCGGCATTACTTTGAAAATATTTATCACCAATGGCAAAAACAGAATAAAAAGATTCCATTGGAATGGGATAACCTTCTGCTGAACGATCAAAACGTTTAATCGCTAACACACGCATGCCATCAATTTTTGATAACCAGAATGGCGGTACCTCAAAATCCATTTCCTGATGCAGTTCAAGACATAAGGCTTCCAGCGCCAACACGCCTTCATAACCAATGGGTTCGATTTTTAAAATAACATCGACATATTTAACACCATCCACTTCAGTTGTTCCCGGACTGGCAAACTCACCCTGCCAGTTTTTCACATCAGGGATCGACACCAGTATTTTTGGGATCATGCCGCCAACCGAAGGGGTTGGCCCAAACGCATCTAACAGATCATTGTCATCAAGATCGTAAACAGTATTTTTAATTTCAGCCTGAATTTGTTTCCAGTATGCTGAACGCGAGGTGAGTAAATTTCGTTGTTCTGGATGGTAATAATAATTTTCCGCAACACGATCATCACGAAAAATATCCAGGTGACCAATGCCGTTATGCGCCGACATTAACAAAATTTCCCAATCCGTATCCAAACCGGGTTTAGGCGGCAAATCACTTTTTTCTAAAATGCGCGTGTAAAGCCGACGTTGAATGTTGGTTTCATTTCGCGCCGGTAACATGCTCATTAAACGTGGATACAACGGAATAGTGTCTTTTGCTAAATAAGTCACCTGCTCGGTTTTATATTGTTGTGGTGGTGCCAGCAAAGAAACGCCACCTGCCAGATGTTTAGTTGCATACCCGGCATCATATTCAATAAATTCCTTGGTATAACTAAAGCGCGTTTGTTTCGGCGTCACTATCATGTCAGCCATTTTTAACGGACCATCTTTAGTGCGTGTCCAGATGACCGCATGTTTGTCTGTGCTCAAAACCATCTAAAAAAACTCACCCTTGCGAATGGTTTCCAGCGCATCATCATCGGGCACATAAGCCAGACGCAAACCCACTAAGCGTCCCAGCGCATCGAGTGTCGCAAAATCCGCATTTTTTCGGCTTTTCATACGCGATAAGGTTTCCGCTGAAATAGGCAGACGCCTGGCCATGGTTTTAGCATCCATGCCCAGATCAACGCCACGAAGCAGTACTTCGCTTAATAGTTGTTCAAAAGCCGCTTGCTGTTCAGGTTTTGCCTTCATACGCATCTCGATTATTGATTGATTCGTCAATTATAGTCTAAATTATGCTAAAATTAAC
>JAUWUS010000057.1 GCA_030617815.1 Gammaproteobacteria bacterium | reverse complement strand
TTCCTGACTTTCACCGGTTGCCATCGATGAGGCTGCGCCGCCACCCAGACCAATCAACATCGCTGGACCACCTAAGACAACAATCTGTGAACCTGGTGGAATATCATTTTTATCAACATGATCAGCGCGAATATTTCCCAGACCACCGGCCAACATAATCGGCTTGTGGTAACCCCGTACTTCTTCGCCGCCAAAACTACTGACTTTCTCTTCGTAAGTTCTGAAATAACCACAAATATTCGGACGCCCAAATTCATTATTAAATGCAGCTGCACCAATGGGGGCTTCAAGCATAATATCGAGTGCGGAGACAATGCGCCCCGGTTTACCAAAGTCTGTTTCCCACACCTGAGGGGAAGCTGGAATTTTTAAATTTGAAACAGAATAACCACAAAGTCCGGCTTTGGGTTTTGAGCCACGACCGGTCGCACCTTCATCTCGAATCTCACCACCCGAACCCGTTGCCGCACCTGGAAAAGGGGCAATCGCAGTGGGGTGATTATGGGTTTCAACCTTCATCAAAATATGGATATCTTCTTCGTGATATTCATACTGGTGACTTTGAGGCTCAGCAAAAAAACGTCCTGCTTTTGAACCTTTCATTACCGCTGAATTATCATGGTAAGCGGATAACACGCCGCCGGGATTTTTCTCATGCGTATTGCGGATCATACTGAACAAGGATTTTTTCTGCTGCTTGCCGTCGATCACCCAGTCGGCATTAAAAATTTTGTGCCGACAATGTTCTGAGTTTGCCTGCGCAAACATCATCAGTTCTACATCGCTAGGATTACGGTTCATGGTCTTAAAGTTTTCAACCAGATAATCAATCTCATCTTCCGCTAAAGCCAGGCCTAAATCGGTATTCGCCTTTTTAAGCGCATCACGACCGCAGGTTAAAATATCGACGCTATTAAATGGCGCAGGTTCAGATTGATAAAATAAACGTTCTGCTTCTTCAATATCAGAAAAAACCGATTCCGTCATACGATCATGGAGTAACGCGCTAATCGCCTGCCAATCCGTCGTATTCAGTGAGTTATCACTTACTACATGATATAAAATGCCACGTTCAATACGGTGCACATCACGTAAACCACAGTTATGCGCAATATCAGTGGCCTTACTCGACCAGGGTGAAATGGTGCCAGGACGGGGAATAACAAGAAACACACGAGCGTCAGGATTTGTCGTATCAGGTTGAGATTCTGTATGTAATAAAGAATCCAACACTGCTTTTGCATCAGAATCGAGTCTTTTATCTACATCAACAAAATGCATGTAGTTTGCCTGTATTTCAGTAACAGCAGGCACCGCTGTTTGCAGTGAAGTTAGAAGTTTATTTTTACGAAAGTCAGAAAGGGCCAACCCACCGAGCAGTTGCAGCATGCGCTTTTAGTCCAGTTGTGTGGTTAAAAGGAAAAAAGCGATCATACACTATCCCGCTTTTAAGGTCATACGAGAAACAACCTAAAAATGAATAACTCTTGTTACCAGTGCGAGGCTTCTTCGAGTTCTTTCATTACTTCATTTTTTGATACTTCCTGAGTATTCATTAAACATGCCACGTTACCAATACTAGCGACCGCAACGCCATCTCCTTCAACAACCCAGCCCCCTGGCGGGGTCCAACCACTCATTTGGGTAAACATGGAAAGTTGATCCGCATTCCCCAGCACTATTCGTTTGTAATCATGAGCAAATTTGGCAAAACCCGCCAACATTTCATCAGGCATTCCATAACCTTCAACCAACGCACCATCATCACGAAAATGACAAATGGCCATGACCCCATCGACGGCTAATAATTGTTTAATCATTTTTTCAGTCTCCGTCTAACCTGCTAAAGCAGTGTGAGCTGCTTCATAATCAACCTGGCTGTTTGGCACAACGACACCAAACTCTCCATTCACAATAACCGTCCAGTCAAAACCCACCATGGTGAAGCCTTTAATCGGATAAAATCCCTTCATACCGGTCATATTTTCCCAGCCACGCGCTTGCATAGTTGCAATCGCCATATTGGCAATACAAACATGACACAGCAAATCCAGAATTTGTTCATTTAATTCTGAGCCATCAGCAATTTTGCTTTCAACTAATTCACCTTTACTGGTAAATTTAAATGCGCCAACCGCACCATCAACTGACATTAATTTATTTAAATCTGACATTATTTACTCCGTAAAACCATTAATCCTAGACCAATTGACCTTCCTGACCCGGCACATTCTCACGCATATATGACATCACAGCATTAAGAGAAACGCTCTCATTTTGAATAAAACAAAAATGATTGGCTATGACACAAACACTAAAATTCTCACCGTTTACAATCCAGCCGCGCGAAGGAATACAACCGCAATCATGCCCCAGGTTTTTAATCATATCCATTTGCATATGCACAGCCATGCTTGTTGAACGACACATGATCGAAGCCATACGTGCCATGTCATCAGTCATTTCACCTTCACAGGTAAATCGATCACCACGATAGGAATATTCACCCGCGGCCATCACACCCTCCATAGCAGCAAGTTCAGAAACAATATTCATACTCAACCTCGTTATTACCATTATTTTAAATAACTAATTCAATACCCCTCTAGCTAACCGTAAATAATCTGTAATTGCAACAAGAAATGTCATTGACATTATTTAGTTTAATGATCAACATAACGCACCTTATATAGTTCACAAATGCGAAATTAACTATGTCTCACCCTAATCTTTTCAAACGCTTACTCGCTGCTCTTTATGATAGCTTTTTGATTTTAGCAACGACCTTTATTGCCACTGCGCTCACTCTACCTTTCACCAAAGGCGTAGTTGCCGCACAAAATAATATTTATATGTCACTCTATTTATTCATTGTTATATATGTTTTTTATGGCTGGTTCTGGACTCATGGTGGACAAACTTTAGGCATGCGTGTCTGGAAACAACGGTTAATCGGACTTGATGGCCAGCCCGTAAACTGGCGACAATCTTTTATTCGCGTGATCACCGGCCTACCCGCCTGGTGTTTATTTTTAATTGGACTGATATTATGGATTAAACCGGACATTGCAAAATCATTAACAAACATTCCCGCGTGGTTATTTGCAGTTAGCGGAATGATATGGGTGTTACTTGATAATCGAAATAATAACTGGCGGGATAAATTAAGTAGAACACATATTATAATCACTAACTAAAAATTTATTAGTGAGACTTTTGCACGGATAACGAGAAGCCAGAGAACAAGGAAAAAATTAACGAAAAAGCGGAGTGTACACGTAGTACATGAGCATTTTGAGTTGGTTTTTGACACAGTTATCTGGCTTCTCGTTATTCGTGCGGAAGTCTCTACCTAATTTTTCTGTAACTCCATAACGTTAAAGCGATCACAATTAAAGTCGGTAATATCGCACTTAACATCGCAGGCACACCATAAACCAGACCCATTTGACCAATTAAGCGACTCATCACGAAAAAAACAAGCCCCACAAGAAAACCAGATAATATTTGTTTACCAATAGAAACATGTCTGACTGAGCCAAATATAAAAGGTATTGCTAACAAAACCATCGCCAGAATGGTGAACGGACTAAATAATTTTGTCCAATAGACCAGTTCATATTCCGTATATTCCAGATTATTATTTTTTAAATACTCAATATAACTGCTTAACTTCCAAATAGATAAAAGATCCAGTCGAACCGCAACAATTTTTACCATATCCAAATCCAGCAATGTTTCCCATTCCATTTCCTTTATATGTTTAACCACAAAAGAATTATCTTTATAAATAGTTTCTTGTACTGATTTTAACTGCCATTGCTTACCATCATAAATCGCCTGGCCAGCCTGTATTTGACGCTTAATGATATTGTTTTTTGCAAACTGATATAAGTTAACACCAATTAAGCGCCCATCATTTTCAACACGGGTAACATTAATATAAGTTTCACCGTCTCTTGCCCACAAACCATAATTTGTATTGACATCAATTTGTCGATGTAACGCTATTGTTCGTTGTTCACTGGCATACTGATTTAAAGGAGGAGCAATACCTTCACCGATCATCATGGCTAACAACATTAACATAATGGCTGTTTTCATTATTGAGCCAACAATACGCAATAATGAAACACCCGCCATACGTATAATAACGAGTTCATTATGATTCGCTAACCAGCCCAGGCCCAACATGGTGCCAAGCAACATTGAAAGAGGGAATAACTCATAAATATGCTGAGGAATACGAAGTAACGAATATTGAAGTAGCGTCCAGATTGTATAATCTGCTTTGCCAATCATATCGACCTCACCGGCAAAGGCAAACAACTCATACAGCATAATGAAAATGGTCAAGACCGATGCGACACCAATAATAACAGCTCGACCAATATATCTATCCAGGATGTTCATTTTTTATTTTTCTCACTGGAAAATAAATAACGAAAGCCCAGTTGATGCATTAACAAAACAATAACCAGACACAACATAATCGCATACACCCACCATAAACCAACCACAGCAGGCACCTTGTCCTGCGTTATCCATGATTTGCCCACCTGAAGTAAATTAGTAAACACAATATACATCAACAAGCCCAAACCCAGACGAAAATAACTACCTTGGCGTGGTGAAGTTTGACTCAGAGGAACAGCAAGCGCTGCAAGTAATAAACTTAATAAAACAGGAGAAAGTCGAGAGTGAAATTCAGCTCTATAGACCGGCTCATTATTTTTAATTAATTCTAAAGTAGGTATAGCCGTATGTTTTTTATATTTAGTTACTGATGATTTTTCACCTATACGAACACCATGCCGTTCAAATTCAATAATCGTATAATCTAATTCCCCATATGTTCTTTGATAACGCACACCATTTTCAAGAACCATAAACTGGTCGCCCGTTTCTGAATTAATTTCACGATATCCTGTATTTGCGCGAATAACTAATTCTGCATTATTTTTTAAACGTTGCTGTATAAACACACCTTGCATTTGCGTATGTTTATCATTAAAACCTTCAACATATATCACACCCGCCCCTGCTGACGCCTCTTTAAAACGTCCAGCACTCATACCCTCTAATTCAGAACTACTCTTACTTTTAGTAAACACTTCCTGATACAAGCCATTCGCCCAGGGTGTGATTTGAAAAGAAAAGATACCCACCATGATTGAAAAAAGAAAAGCAAAACTTAATACAACCTGGACAATATAAATCTGGCTTATTCCACTAGCAGATATAGCAGCCATTTCATGGTTTTGATAAAAACGGCCAAGTGTCATAAGAACAGCAAGATAAAGTGACAGCGGCAAAACAACCAACAACATTTTTAATGATTTCAAACCTAAAACCATCATTACCGTATTAACACCAAGCGTACCTGCAGCCACATCAGAAAACACTTTCACCAACTGTCCACTTAAGCCAATAAGCATAAGAACCAGGCAAACAGCAAATAGCGTTTGGGCAATTTCTTTTATTAAATAACGCGCAATAATCATTTTTGTTGTTTTAATAAATTCATATAGTTAAATTAAGGTGCTGAAACCCGGCACAATTTCGAGTAAGCTAGTCCACTATATCAAGCTAAACCGTCAGGCTAAATTCGGCTTTGCAATAAAACGCTTACAATAAAAACCAGTGTATAGGAATCCCGTATGGAAATCAGCGTCAAAACCCTTAACCTTGAAACAGTAAAATCACCCTGCCTTGTTGTTGGGGTAAACGACAAACGTAAACTCACTGATTCCGCAAAACAAATTGACACCCTCTCAAAGGGTTTTATTAGTAAATTACTCCGCCGTGGCGATATTTCGGGTGATATAGGTGACTCACTTATTTTACATGATGTTCCAGGAATAAAATCCGAACGCGTGTTACTGGTTGGCTGCGGCAAAACAAATGAAATAACCCATCAAAATTTCCAGACCATTATTACTAATGCCTCAAGCACACTAAGCAACGCAAACATCAAAAATGCTGTTATTTGTCTGGCTGATTTAGACAGCAAAGTCCTTTCGAATAGTATGCAGATTCGCCTGAGTGCTGAAGCACTGCATCAAAATAATTATCGTTTTTCTGAATTAAAAAAAGAAAAATCACCCTCTTTAGTAAAAGTCACCTTGCACTTTGCGGATAAAAAAAGCGCTGCAATGAAAAAAGCCAGACTCGCAGTGCAAATTGGTAATGCGATTGGCTTAGGACGTAATACCGCACGGGATCTGGGTAATCTGCCCGGTAATATTTGCACGCCAACTTACCTTGCCAGGCAAGCCAGCAATTACGATAAAAGCTATGCAAAACTAAAAACCACTATTTTAAATCAAAAAGAAATGGAAAAGCTGGGTATGGGCTCACTCCTGTCGGTTAGCCGTGGCAGTCGCACCCCGCCCAAGTTTATTGTTATGCAGTACAGCGGTGGTAAAAAAGCCGATCAACCTTATGTTTTAGTCGGAAAAGGTGTGACCTTTGACTCGGGTGGTATTTCCATTAAACCCGGTGCCGCCATGGATGAAATGAAGTTTGATATGTGCGGTGCCGCCGGTGTTATGGGTACCATGGTCACTGTTAACGAACTCAAACTTCCCATTAATGTGGTTGCTATTGTCCCCAGTGTTGAAAATATGCCCGATGGTAATGCCAGTAAACCGGGGGATATTGTCACCTCCATGTCCGGACAGACCATTGAAGTGCTTAATACCGATGCAGAAGGCCGCCTGATTCTTTGTGATGCGCTCACCTATAGTGAGAAATTCAAACCAAAAGCAGTTATTGATGTGGCCACTTTAACCGGCGCTTGTGTTATGGCATTAGGTGCTCACCCCGCCGGCTTATTAAGCAATAAACAAAAATTAGCCGATCAAATTCTTGCTGCCGGAACCGAAAGTGGAGATCGGGCCTGGCAAATGCCGTTATGGGATGATTATCAGGATCAGTTAAAAAGTAACTTTGCCGACATGGCCAATATTGGTGGACGTAAAGCAGGCATGATCACCGCGGGATGTTTCCTCGCACGATTTACTAAAAAATTAAACTGGGCGCATTTGGATATTGCTGGTGTCGCCTGGCTTGAAGGTGCAAAAAAAGGTGCTACCGGAAGACCTGTTCCGTTATTAACGCAATACCTGATGGAACGTTGTGGCAAACAATATTCTCTTTAATGTAAATTAAGGAATTATTCCCTCCCCTTCAAGGGGAGGGCTAGGGTGGGGTGATTAAAACTATCCCCTCCCCCTAGCCCCCTCCCTTAGGGAGAGGGAACTCATAAAAATATGACCCGTATTGATTTTTACATTATTGAAAATGGCTCGGAACAGGCAGCAGAAACGTTTATCTGTCGTCTGACAGAAAAAGCCTGGTCACAAAATAATGCTGTTTATATCCACAGCATGAATGAACAGCATGCGACAAAATACGATGAGTTGCTGTGGGCCTTTAATGGCTGTAGTTTTGTTCCGCATCAGCTTATGCATAATGAAATAGATCAAAGCAAAACAAAAAATGTGCTTATTGGTCATCAGACAACTGAAGAAATCCCTGTCACTTACCATGATGTGCTGATTAACCTGAACCACGATACACCCTCATTCTTCAGCCAGTTTGAACGTGTCGCAGAAATTATCACAACGGATGAAACAAGCCGCAGTAAAGGACGTGAACGCTATCAATTTTACCGAAATCGGGGTTATGCCCTTGAGACTCACAAATTGTCGCTATAAGATGTCCCATGGCAAAAAAAACGGACAAAACTAACAAGGACGCAAATCCACAAGATTCTCTGGTTGATGCCCTGGAATCAATAAAAAGCTTGCTGGCTAAAAGTGACGAAAAACTCGCAGCTGCCAGAGAAAGTATTGCCATTGCCAGCAATCAAACCCCACATGGTAAATTAGATCCCGATCAATCGGGCCAATACGAAATTCCGGTACTCGACGATATTGTTATTCCTTCTGAAGTGGAGTCTGCCACGGAAGAAGTTTCAAATATATCCGAACAGATATCAGAAAAAATTGAAGAAACACTTGCCGCTGTAAGTGAAGATGTAGCCGCAGTCGAACCTGCCGCAAAACCTGATCCACAAATCTTGCTTGATTATCTCGATGAGCTACAAGCAAAACTCGAAAAAGCACAACGTGATTCATTAATGAAAAGCATTGTAACCATTGAAGTTGGATTGAAAAAAACGCTAAACAGTGAAATCAACAAAATCCGCAAACAAATCAAAAAAGACTTTAAATGAATTTATACCTCCATGACCACCGTGGTTAAAGCCTTTCTTTTCGCCATTTCTTCGTGACCTGCGTGGCTTAAATCTCTATAATAATCAGCCTTTTAATACCTCAATAGCGAAGTAAGACGTGGAAAAAACCTACAACCCTCATTCAATTGAACAACGCTGGTACGATACCTGGGAAAAAAATGACAATTTCTCGCCTAAAGGTGGAGATGAATCTTTTTCTATTATGATCCCACCGCCCAATGTCACCGGCAGCCTGCACATGGGGCATGGTTTTAATAACACGGTTATGGACACACTCACCCGTTATCACCGCATGAAGGGACATAATACTTTGTGGCAACCGGGTACCGATCATGCCGGTATCGCAACGCAAATGGTGGTGGAACGACAACTTAACGCTGAAGGTAAAACCCGGCATGACCTCGGCCGTGGACCTTTCATAAACCGCATCTGGGACTGGAAAGAAGAATCCGGTGGCAATATCACACGTCAATTACGCCGTTTAGGTTCATCACTGGACTGGTCGCGTGAACGTTTTACCATGGACGATGGACTGTCCGATGCAGTACAGGAAGTTTTCGTAAAACTCTATGAAGAAGGTTTAATTTACCGCGGCAAACGGCTGGTCAACTGGGATCCAGTTTTACACACTGCGGTCTCCGATCTCGAAGTTATCTCCGAAGAAGAAAACGGTTCTCTTTGGCACATGCGCTATCCATTAACCGATGGCTCCGGACATTTAATTGTTGCAACGACTCGCCCTGAAACCATGTTGGGTGACAGTGCGGTTGCGGTACACCCTGATGATGAACGCTATCAATCAATGATCGGTAAAACAATTACCCTGCCATTAGTTGGTCGTGAAATTCCGATTATTGCTGACGACTATGTTGATATGGAGTTTGGAACCGGCTGTGTGAAAATCACTCCCGCGCATGACTTTAACGATTATGAAATGGGCAAACGTCATAACTTGCCGGTGTTTAATATTCTCACTATTGATGCCAGCATAAATGATGAAGTCCCTGAAAAATATCGTGGTCTCGATCGTTATGACGCACGTAAACAAATAGTAAAAGATTTAGAAGCACTCGATTTAATGGATAAAATCGAACCACATAAACTGATGGTGCCACGCGGTGATCGCTCCGGTGCTGTGGTTGAACCTTTCCTTACCGATCAATGGTATGTAAAAGTTGAAGAACTTGCCAAACCTGCAATTGAAGCAGTAGAAAACGGTAGCATTAAGTTTGTGCCGGATAACTGGAAAAACACCTACTACGAATGGATGCGTAATATTCAGGACTGGTGTATTAGTCGCCAAATCTGGTGGGGACATCGTATTCCTGCATGGTTTGATGATGAAGGAAATTTTTATGTTGGTCGCAATGAAGAAGAAGTACGCAAAAAGCATAAACTCGGTGATATTAACTTAAAACAAGATGAAGATGTTTTAGACACCTGGTTCTCATCTGCATTATGGCCTTTCTCCACTTTAGGCTGGCCAGCTAAAACTGACCTTGATCAAGAAATGTTAAAAACATTTTACCCAACCAGTGTACTGGTAACCGGTTTTGATATTATTTTCTTCTGGGTGGCCCGTATGATCATGATGGGACTTAAATTTATGGATGATGTTCCGTTTAAGGAAATCTATATCCATGGTTTAGTCAAGGACTCACATGGACAAAAGATGTCAAAATCAAAAGGTAACGTACTTGATCCGATTGATTTGATTGATGGTATTGAATTAGAAGCACTCGTTATAAAACGCACCACGGGTTTAATGCGTCCGAAAGATGCACCAAAGATTGAAAAACAAACACGCAAAGATTTTCCTGATGGTATTCCTGCCTTTGGTACCGATGCTTTACGTTTTACTTTTGCCTCACTCGCTTCAACAGGTCGTGACATTAACTTTGATTTAGGGCGTATTGAAGGCTACCGAAATTTTTGTAACAAAATCTGGAATGCAGCACGTTACGTCTTAATGAACACAGAAGATCAAGACTGCGGCCAAACAGGCGGCAAACTCGAACTCACCGTTGCAGATCGCTGGATTTTAAGTCGCTTACAGGAAACAACTCAAACAGTTGAAGACTCAATTAAAAATTACCGGGTAGATCTTATGGCCCACGCGATTTATGATTTCACCTGGACTGAATATTGTGACTGGTATTTAGAATTATCTAAAACCGTTTTGTTTGATGACAATGCAAGCGAAGACGTTAAACGTGGCACCCGCCATACTTTAATTCATGTATTAGAAACTATACTTCGTTTGGCTCATCCTACAATGCCTTATATTACTGAAGAAATCTGGCAACGTATTGCGCCATTAGCCGGTATCGAAGTAACAACCATAATGCTGCAACCTTATCCTGAATATAACGTAGCTAAATTTGATCAAACTTCGATTGATGAGGTGGAATGGATTAAAAACTTTATTATCGGTATTCGTCAGATAAGAAGTGGCATGGATATTAAGCCAGGCAAAGCTTTGCCTGTTTTGTTACAAAACGGAAATGACACTGATAAAACTTTATTTAAAACCCATGAAAACTATTTAAAGAAATTAGCCAAACTGGAAAGTATTACCTGGCTAACCAGTAGTGATGATGCACCGGAGTCTGCAACTGCACTTGTTGGCGAAATGAAACTGCTCATCCCGATGGCAGGACTCATAGATAAAGATGCTGAATTAAAACGTTTGAATAAAGAAACCGAAAAACTCAGCAAACCAATAAAAGCATTAGAAGGGAAACTGGCTAATCCCGGTTTTACCGATAAAGCACCTGAAGCAGTAGTACAAAAAGAAAAAGATAAACTGGCTGACATGAAAACTGCTTTAGCTAGTTTAAAAGAACAAATACAGAAAATCGAAAACATGTAGTTCAAATGTTGATTGGGGTGTGGAATGCACCCCAATAGTGCATTCAATGCCATTCCTCCCCCTAAAAAAAATCAAGCTTTATCTAATATACGACATAATTGCAGTATTTGTATTTATTGCAATTACGGTCTATCCAGCGTTATAGTAAGTAAAAACAAATATTTAGCTTCCCCCCAGCTAAAAAATACTAATTTAATATGACGCAAGCGACGTATCACATAATATACCGCTCGCCGTCTATTTAACTGTTAGGTTACAAGATCGAATTCAATTAAATTAATTGAGAAAAATATTATGCTAGATGTTTCCCTATGGACTGAGCAAGATTTACTTGAACTTATACAAAATGAAGTTCAAGAAGACATTCAATTAGACTACAAGGCAAGTGCTGCCCTGCATAATACAGAAAGCAAGAAGAGAGAAATTAGCAAAGATGTATCAGCTATGGCTAATTCAGCTGGAGGGGTGTTGATATATGGGATTGTTGAAGACGGGCATATTCCCAAAAAATTAGATGAAGGGTTTGATCCAAACGAAACCACTAAAGAGTGGCTTGAGCAAATTATTAATTCTCGAATACAACGAAAAATAAATGGATTAAAAATTTTCCCTATCGAATTGAAAACATCAAATCCTGGTAGATTTGCTTATGTCGTGAGTGTCCCTCAAAGTTCACGTGCTCCTCATCAAGCGCATGATAAAAAGTTCTATAAGAGGTATAACTTTGAATCAGTGCCGATGGAGGAATATGAAATAAGGGATGTATCTCACCGTATTGATGGCCCAAAATTGAATCTTATTTTGGAGGCTTCAGATGTATTAAAAATCGGTCAAGATACAGAAAAATCAGATGAAAACTTAAGGCGTATTAAACTATCGTTAGTATTGCATAACGAGTCAGTTGTTCCAGCCGAATATATAGCAATTAGGCTGTATATTGACAAATCTATTTCTAATTTATCGAATCTAGGTTATTTAAAGAAACAAGATGATATTACTTTGACAGCTGATGGTTTCGATGACAAAGTGTTTTATAACTTAGTATTGTTGCACAGCATACCTGAAAAGATGCCAATCTTTAAAGGAACTACTTTTAATATGCTAAGTTCACCACTTCATTTGGATATAAATACTGATGGAGATTATTTCATAAGTTATTCTATTTTATCTCCTTATATGGATGAAGTAGCAGCTTCTGTAGTTATGAATATTCAGGGAATGAATGTTAATCTTTTGAATTTGTAACCTAACAAAATCAATGAGCTCGGACATTTTAAAGCGTGGTTTTTTTGTGTTATTTCGCTTCGCTGTATTTTACACAAAAAAACCACGCTTCAAAATGCCTGTTATTGGCGACGTTAAACATATGACCACTTTACAATACCAGGAAATAATTAGACATGAGTTATACACAAACTGCGGATGAGATTATCACCTTCTGGTTTTCAGAACCTGTTAAACGACACTGGTATAACACAAACCCGGCCTTTGAAAGATTGCTAAGAGTTAACTATCTCAATTTATACCGGGCAGCTTGCAACCATGCCCTGGATCACTGGGGGGAGGAACCTGAAGGCAGTCTTGCATTAACTCTAATTCTGGATCAATTTCCTTTGCATATGTTTCGGGATGAAGCAGAATCATTCGAGAGTGAAGAAAGTGCAAGGGCAATAGCACGAAATGCAATCAATAAGGGGCAGGATAATGAACTTGAAGATATTGAAAAGGGATTTATATATACACCATTTATGCACAGTGAATCTATGGAAGACCAGTTATATGCAATAAAGTTGTTCGAAGATGCTGAACTGACTGAACACCTGAAATACGTCCAACAACATCATGATATTATTAAACGCTTTGGTCGCTTCCCGCAACGAAATCATGCGTTGGGGAGAATCAGTACGGCTGAAGAAAAAGAATATCTAAAATCAAATAATTAAATGGCAAAAGTTGCTTCTTGCATAAAACTTAATGCCTAAACTCCCGCCATTGCCAAAGCAAACCTCACCACAGTTATAAGAATCGCAATAAAAACAGCAACAGCAATCAATCCTACAATAATATATTGTGATGGCTTGCCATGTTTAAAGTCCCGCTCATAATTTTTGTTTTTTTGCACCCCAATAAATGCCCATAAGACACTTCTGGCAACATCAAGTAATGACGGTGTTTTTTTATCTTCATCGTTCATTTTAGTTAATATCCTGTTCATTATATTCAGCTAACATAACTTTAGCTTTTTCTTCATCGACATAATATAACAGGATTCCCCCTAAGATAAATAAAAGACTGATGGAAAGAATGGATATACGTGGACTTTGTGTTAAAAGACTAACCACTCCCATCATTACAGGGCCTAATACAGCGGCGAATTTTCCTAACATATTATAAAAACCAAAAAACTCAGCGGCTCTGTTTTCAGGAATAATGCGAGCATAAAAAGAACGGCTTAATGCCTGCACCCCGCCCTGAACCAAACCAATGATAATCGCCAGCGTATAAAATTCAGAGACCACCTGTATTTGTGATGCCCAAACCGTAACCAGTAAATAAACAACAATGCCGATTAATATTCCACGTTTAGTACCAATATAATGCGCCAGGTAACCAAAACCAATCGCGGACGGAAAACCCACGAATTGTGTAATCAGTAACGCGATGATCAGATCAGTAGGTTCAAAACCAAGCGACATGCCATAATCAACCGCCATCCTTACTATCGTATCTACACCATCAATGTATAACCAATAGGCACATAAAAACAACAGTACCATTCGAAGCTTTTTAATATTATTAAAGGTTATTTTTAATTGTTTGAAGCCATTAAAGATAGCTTTGTGTAATTGAACAGTTTGACTTGTTTTAATTTCAGGGACATTAAAAAATAAAGGCAATGAAAATACAAACCACCAAACAGATACGGTAAGAAAAGAAAATTTAACGGCATCCGCACTGCTTGTAAAACCAAAATCAGCCGGATTAAGTGTCATATAAACATCAAAAGCAAACAACAGACCACCACCAAGATAACCAGCTGCATAACCAAAAGTCGATAATTTATCGTATGACTTTTCCTCGCATATACCAACAATCAAGGCATCGTAAAAAATAATGCTTCCCGAAAAACCAATTACCGATAAGGCAAATAAGCTTAATGCTAAATAAGTTTCATCTTGTGCAACAAAATACAATCCTGCTGTCATTAAAATACCCAACGCAGCAAAAAAAAGTAATAAACGCTTTTTACTATTGCCAGCATCCGCTATTGCACCTAATACAGGCGCAAGAATGACAATCACAGTACTTGCAATAGAATTTGTTAAACCTAACTGAAATGTACTGGTTGATACGTCGGCTGCATCACTCCAGTATTGTTTAAAAAATAAAGGGAAAAAACCTGCCAGTACAACCGTCGCATAAGCAGAATTGGCCCAGTCATAAAGCGCCCAGGAAAAGGTAGTTTTATTTAACTTCATCAACATGGATTGATTTTACACAAAAAACTGCTGCTTAATCACTCATACCACAAGTTTTTTGTAACCAT